>NZ_VRUW01000059.1:0-31372 GCF_008039475.1 Methylobacterium sp. WL12
AGACGCCGACGACGGTGGCGCCGCGGCGCTCGCTGGCATCGAAGCCGTAGCCGGCGTTGATACCGAAGTAGGCGCCGGTCCAGGTGAACACCGGAACGGGCGTGAACACCGGCGGCGGTGCGCGACGGGGAAGGTCGGCAGCGGACGCGGCGGCGGTGAGGCCAACGAGCACGGTGGTGGCGAGGAGAAGGCTCTTCATTTTTTCTGGGTCCTGATTGGCAAAGCCGAGGTGGTTCTAAACCGGGTTGCCCGCTCGGTCTGTCGCTTTCCTGCAACAAGCTCGGCTAGATGAACCGGAAGCCGTCAACGAAAGGTGAAGGTTACGCCCGGCTTACTCGATGTCGTTCGCGTGTGTGTTTTGGCGCACATGGCTGGGGGAAGAAGATCAAATGGATTTCCCGCCGGGGTTCTGTTGTTTAGATTTGCGCGCCGCGGCCGCGGAAGTCGGCCCAGTGCTTATCAAATGATAAAGGGCGCCGCTGGCGTCGGCACTTTATTTCCGGTCGCGGACGTGGCTCGGTTCGTAAGGCCGGGATTAACCCTGTGGCGTCATCCTCCATGCCAACGGACGCACGGGCGACCCGGGGGGAGGATCACGATGGGCGAGGACGATGAACCGGCGCCGTCGCACGGCACCTTGCGCTGGGCGATCCAGACAGCCGGCATCGCCGGTTTGTTCGGTCTGGTGGCCGTCCACCACTTCGCGCAACCGGATCGCATCCCGCCCGCTTCGACCCACGTCGCCCAATCCGGCATAGCCCGCGGCGTCATCGATCCCGAGACCACCGGCTCGATCGCGCAGGGCGCTCGCGCGGTGAGACTCGACCCCTGCGGCCTTCCGGGCGGGACGCACGCGCTGCGTCCTTGAGAACGGCACGGCCGTTTCGCACGGGGAAACCCCGCCTCGGCGGCGGCCTCCAATTGACAAGTGGTAGCAAGGGCCTAAGTGTCCCGCGCATCCGCAGGTGCGACGGGCTTGCGTTCCGACAGGCCGTCGCCGCCGTCGCCGCGAGGAGTTCTCCGCGCCGGCCTGCTTGACCCCGCGCGTAACGGTTCTCAAAAGATTATGTCATTTGCCGATCTCGGATTGAGCGACAAGGTCCTCCAGGCCGTCACCGCCGCCGGCTATACGGAACCGACGCCGATCCAGAGCCAGGCGATTCCGCACGTCCTCGCGCGCCGCGACGTGCTCGGCATCGCGCAGACCGGCACCGGCAAGACCGCGGCCTTCACCCTGCCGATGCTGACCATGCTCGAGAACGGGCGTGCCCGCGCCCGGATGCCGCGAACCCTCATCCTCGAGCCGACGCGCGAACTCGCGGCGCAGGTCGTGGAGAACTTCGACCGCTACGGCACCAACCACAAGCTCAACGTCGCGCTGATCATCGGCGGCGTCTCCTTCGCCGACCAGGATGCGAAGCTGACCCGCGGCACGGACGTGCTGATCGCGACGCCGGGCCGGCTCCTCGACCACTTCGAGCGCGGCAAGCTGCTTCTGAGCGGCGTCGAGCTGCTGGTGATCGACGAGGCCGACCGCATGCTCGACATGGGGTTCATCCCCGACATCGAGCGCATCGTGAAGATGGTGCCGTTCACGCGCCAGACGCTGTTCTTCTCCGCGACCATGCCGCCGGAGATCGAGCGCCTCGCTGACATCTTCCTGCACAACCCCGAGCGGATCGAGGTGGCGCGCGCCGCCTCCACCGCTTCGACCATCGTCCAGCGCCTGGTCGCGACCTCGTCGGACGGCAGCGTTAAGCGCGATCGCCTGCGGCGGCTGATCCGCGGCGAGGCGGACCTCAAGAACGGGATCATCTTCTGTAACCGCAAGCGCGACGTGGCGCTGCTGCAAAAGTCGCTGGTCAGCCACGGCTTCGATGCGGCCGCCTTGCACGGCGACATGGACCAGCGTTCGCGCACAACTGCCCTCGACGCCTTCCGCGGCGGCGAGACCGCGCTGCTGGTGGCCAGCGACGTCGCCGCCCGCGGCCTAGACATCCCGGCAGTGAGCCACGTCTTCAACTTCGACGTGCCGAACCATCCCGAAGACTACGTCCACCGCATCGGCCGCACCGGCCGCGCCGGCCGCTCGGGGGCGGCCTTCACCCTGGTCAGCCGCAGCGACGACCGCTCGCTGCAGGCGATCGAGTCGCTGATCGGCCAACCGATCCCGTGGATGGACGGCGACCTCGATACCGCTGCGACCGCCACCACTGTGCCCGCGGCCGAAGAGGACGGAGAGCCCCGCACCCGTCATCGCGGACGCTCCACCGAGACGTCGCGGCGCGGCCGGAGGGCTCCGGCCGAGGCCGAGGCGCCGCGCGAGGCCCGGTCGCCCAGGGCGCGCCGTGGGTCGCCAGACGCCGAACCAACGGCCAACCTAGAGTCGCCCCCTTCCGAGGAGGCGGCTCCGCGCCGCGAGGCCCGCAGCCGGCAGGACGAGCCTCGGCGCGAGACTCCACAGCGTCAGAGGGCCGAGGTTCGGCCGCGCACCGAGCGGCCCAGCGCTCCCCCTCTGCGCCCGGTTCAGGAGCGGTCGCGCGACGACCGCGGCCACGGGCGGCGGCGCGACGAGGACGGCGACACGCCGGTCGGCCTCGGCGATCACGTGCCCGCCTTCATGTTGCGTTCGGCGGCGATCAAGAAACAGGACTGACGTCATATCCGCGACCTTGGCCTTAACGGTCCGTCCACGCTCCTTGAGGTAGCTTGTGATGTCGGTTCCGTTCGCATCACGCGCCGGGACCGTGACGGACCGACGGGGATCGGATGAGCGACGGGCAGTACGCCGACCGTGATCGCAGCTTCGCCTTGGCGCAACGCGCCCAGGAATTGATGCGCGATTACGGGCCTTCCGCGACCCCGCGGGCCTATGCCGTCTGGTACACCTACGTGTCCGGCGACCGCCCCTTGATGAACGACGCGATCAAGCGGCTCACCGCGCAGAGCGCGGGGCTTTCGCCGACGGACATCGACGAACTCTACGACACGTATCTCGACGGCTCGCGCTACGCCGCCGCCGCAGGTGAAACCGGCGCGACGATGCTGGCTGAGATCGAGGGCGTCATGGAGATGCTCGACCTCTCCCTCGGCTCGGCGGCGCAGTACGGCGAGTCCCTGCGGGCGTTGAGCCTCGACCTTTCGGTCTCGACCCTGAACCGCGCACGCCTGCGCGAGATCGTGGCGACCCTGGTCGCCACCACCCGCGAGGTGGCATCCAACAACCGCACCCTCGAAGCGCGGATGCGCGAGAGCCGCACGGAGGTCGAATCGCTGCGCGAAAAGCTCGAGGCGACCCGGATCGAGAGCCTGACCGATCCGCTGACCGGACTTGCGAACCGCAAGCACTTCGAGGAGATGCTGCAAAAGGCCCTCGACGGCGCGGCCCGCGGCGCCCATCCGAGCCTGATCGTCCTCGACATCGACTTCTTCAAGCGCTTCAACGATCTCTACGGCCACCTCATCGGCGATCAGGTGCTGAGGCTGGTGGCGGTCGTGATGCGGGAAAGCGTCGAGAAGGGCGCGATGCTCGCCCGCTTCGGCGGCGAGGAATTCGGCATCCTTCTGCCGAACGCCACCCGCGAAACTGCCCGCGCCATCGCCGAGAAGGTCCGCATCAGCGTCATGGGCCGGGAGCTGATGAAGCGTTCCACCGGCGAGTCGCTCGGCAAGGTCACGATCTCGCTCGGCGTCGCGACCTACCGCCGTGGCGACAACCCGGTCTCGCTGCTGGAGCGCGCCGACCTGTGCATGTTCGCGGCCAAGCGTTCCGGCCGCAACCGCACGCTCGACGACGCGACCACGGCCGAACTCGCCGCCGCGGTCGCCTGATCCGAAAAGGCGTCGTTCAGGCCGGGGCGAGCAACCGCTCCGGGCCGACCGGCGTGATCGCGACGGACTCGCCGCAGCCGCAGGCCGAGGTCTGGTTCGGGTTGTTGAACACGAACTGCGAGGCGAGCTTGGACGTCTGGAAGTCCATCTGCGTGCCGAGCAGGAACAGCAGCGCCTTCGGATCGACGAAGACCTTCACGCCGCGATCCTCGACCATGTCCTCGCCGGGCTTGCGATCCTCGGCATATTCCATCGTGTAGGACATCCCGGCGCAGCCGCCGTTCTTCACGCCGACCCGAAGCCCGGCGATCGGCCGGTCTGCGTCGGCGATGATCGCCTTGATGCGGTCGGCTGCCGCGTCCGTCAGCGACATGACCTTGAAACTCGTGGACATCGGTGTCTCTCCGGCAGCCGGGTTCAAGGCCCGGGCGGTTGAGGGTGGGCGTACGGCGTTAAGATAAGGATCGCGACGGGCGTGGTCTACACCCACGCCCGAGCCATGCTAGGATCATCGCGGTCGATCGGAGGAGCCCATGGGCGAGCCGGCAATTCCCAGGATGAGCGCGGACGAGTTCTTCGCGTGGCAACGCGACCAGGATGGGCTCTACGAACTCGTTGACGGCATCCCGGTGCCGCACGTGAAGATGATGACCGGAGCGAGCGTCCAGCACGACCGGGCCACCGTGAACATCATCGCGTCGCTTCATGGGCAGTTGCGTGGATCCGGCTGCCGTCCGACGACCGACGACGTCGCGATGCGCACCAGCATCACGACGATCCGCCGCCCGGACATCACCGTGGAATGCGGCGACCTCGTTCGCGACACCTACGAGAACCGTTCGCCGCGCCTCGTCGTCGAGGTGCTGTCGCCCTCGACCAGCAGCATCGACCGGTTCAAGAAGCTCGACGAATACCGGCGTCATCCGACGCTGCGCTACATCCTGCTCGTCGAGACCCGCTTCTCCGGCGCCGTCCTCTATCGCCGGGACGAGGATGGGGGCGCCTGGGAAATCTCGGCCTACGAGGCGATGACGGACCGGATCGACCTGCCCGCCATCGGTGCCGCCCTGGACCTCGCCGACATCTACGAGGACATGACGTTCGAGCGCGAGCCGGAGCCGCCGCGCTGATCGGCCGGCCTCACCACATGTCGAGGGCGACGCGGGCCTCGTCGGACATGCGGCTCTGATCCCACGGCGGATCGAACACCATCGTCACCGCGCAGGACTGGACGCCGGGCACTTTGGCGACCGCATCCTCGACCCAGCCGGGCATCTCGCCGGCGACCGGGCAGCCCGGCGCCGTCAGCGTCATGTCGATGGCGACCTTGCGGTCGTCGTCGATGTCGACCTTGTAGATTAGGCCGAGCTCGTAGATGTCGGCCGGGATCTCCGGATCGTAGACGGATTTCAGCGCCGCCACGATGTCGTCGGTCAGGCGGTCGAGTTCCGCCGGCGGCACGCCCTCGGCCCCCGCGACCTTCGGCGTGTTCGCGCCCCCGGTGATCGTCGCATCGCTGCTCATCGTCGTCTCCTTTTCGGGCCACCGCCAAGCGGCCGCCAGGTCCATACGCTCAGGCGAACATCATCTCGGCGCGGGCCAGCGCCTCGGCCAGCACGTCGATCTCGGCGCGGGTGTTGTACAGCCCGAACGAGGCGCGGCAGGTGGAGGTGACGCCGAAGCGCGTGAGCAGCGGCATGGCGCAATGCGTGCCGGCGCGGACCGCTACGCCGGACCGGTCGATCACCGTCGCGATGTCGTGGGCATGCGCGCCCTTCATCTCGAAGGCGATGACGCCGCCCTTGCCCTTGGCGTTGCCGATCTGGCGGACCGAATTCATCGCGCCGAGACGCTCCTGGGCGTAGGCCGTGAGGTCGGCCTCGTGCGCGGCGATCTTCTCGCGGCCGATCCCCATCATGAACTCCAGTGCGGCGCCGAGGCCCACCGCCTCGACGATCGCGGGCGTGCCCGCCTCGAAGCGGTGCGGCGGGTCGTTGTAGGTGATGGCGTCCTGGCTCACCGTGCGGATCATCTCGCCGCCGCCCTGGTAGGGCGGCAGGCGGTCGAGCCATTCCTTCTTGCCGTAGAGCACGCCGATCCCGGTCGGGCCGTAGACCTTGTGTCCGGTGAAGACGAAGAAGTCGCAATCGAGGGCCCGCACGTCGATTGGCTGATGCACCGCGCTCTGCGCGCCGTCGAGGAGCACCGGCACGCCGTGGGTGTGGGCGATGCGCACGATCTCCGCCGCTGGCGTGACCGTGCCGAGCACGTTCGACATCTGCGTGATCGCGACCATCTTGGTGCGCGGCGTGAACAGCTTCTCGTATTCCTCGACGAGGAAGTTGCCGTCGTCGTCGACCGGCGCCCACTTGATCACCGCCCCGCGCCGCTCGCGTAGGAAGTGCCACGGCACGATGTTGGAATGGTGCTCCATGATCGAGAGGATGATCTCGTCGCCCTCCCCGATCATCCCGCCCCAGCCCATCGACGACGCCACGAGGTTGTAGGCCTCGGTGGCGTTGCGGGTGAAGATGATCTCATCCGTGGACGCGGCGTTCAGGAACTGCCGCGTCGTCTCGCGCGCGCCCTCGAACCCTTCGGTCGCCGCGTTGGCCATGAAGTGCAGGCCGCGGTGGACGTTGGCGTACCCGGTCTCCATGCACGCCACCATCGCGTCGATCACCGCACGCGGCTTCTGCGACGAGGCGGCGTTGTCGAGGTAGACGAGCGGCTTGCCGTAGACCTTTTCGGAGAGGATCGGGAATTGCGCCCGGATCGCCTCGACGTCGTAGGCTGGATGCAGCATGGGTGCGTTCATGGTCGCGACCTTCGATCCGGGTTATCGTTCACAGCGTCGCCCCTCCCCGGCGCCATCCTCATTCCGATACGCTGGAGTGAGGCGGCTTTCGGAAGCCGCCGGACGCGCTGAAGTTCTCCTGCGAGAGCCGCCAAGGCGGCCCCCCTAGAAAAGGGCGGGGAGGGATACCGCGACGCGAAGGGTTCACCCCCGCGACGCGAGCCACGCCTCGATCTCGCCGATCAGCGCGGCGCGTGCACCCTCGTGGGTCACAGATTCCACCGCCTCGCCGACGAAGGCCTGCACCAGCAGGCTCTCGGCGATCGGCTTCGGCAGGCCGCGGGCCATGAGGTAGAACAGGAGATCCTGGTCCGGGGCGCCGCATGTGGCGCCGTGGCCGCAGGCGACGTCGTCGGCGAAGATCTCCAGCTCCGGCTTGTTCATCATCTGCCCCTCGTCGGAGAGGAGCAGACAATCCGACTTCATCTTGCCGTCGGTCTTCTGCGCGATCTGGCGGACGATGATCTTGCCCTGGAACACGCCGGTGGCGTCCCCGTCGATCACCGTCTTGAACATCTCGCGGCCGACGCCGCCGACCGCCGCGTGGTCGGCGAGCAGGGTCGAATCCGCAAGCTGCCCGTCGCCGAGCATCGTGGCGCCGTTGACGACGGCGTTCACGTTCTCACCGGCGACGTGCATGAAGATCTGATGGCGCGACAGGACCGCGCCGGTAACGAGGTTCACGGTCTCCAACTGCGATTCGTCGTCGAGCCGGACGCTGATCGTCGACAGGGCGATCGCCTTGTCGCCCTCGCGGTTGATGCGCGCGTGCCGGAAGGCGGCATGCTTGCCGACATGCACGTCCAGGGCGTCGTTCGGCTGGTAGGTCAGCCCGTTCGGCCCTTCATGCGTCTCCAGCAGGGTGAACTCGGCACCGTCGGCGACCTCGACCAGCACCCGCGTCGCGGTCGAGAAACCCTCGGCGCCGGCGCCGACGAAGCGCAGGTGCAGCGGGGTCTCGACCTTGGCGCCGGCCTCCACCGAGATCAGCGCGCCGTCGGCGAGGAAGGCCGTGTTGAGCTGGTAGATCGGGTTCTCCCGCGCCTGCGCGACGGGGGCGAGGTTCTTGAGGCGCGCGTCGCCCTGGCTGAGGGCGTCGTTCAACGGCGACACCGAAACGCCGGCCGGGACGCGATCGAGGTCCGACAGCTCGCGGATCAGGTGCCCGTTGACGAAGGTCAGGCGTACCGCCTCCATCGCCGAGAACGCGGTCGCGGAGGCGACGGCGGCCTTCGCCACGTCGAGGGACGGCGCTTCGGCCGGCGGCGCGGCTTCCTGCATCGCGGCGCGCAAATCGGTGTACTTGAACGCCTCGACGCGGCGGCTCGGCAGGCCCGCCGCCTCGAAGAAGCGGAACGCCTCTTCGCGGTCGATCGCTTTATCGCTGCCGAAGCCCTTGCGGGCGGTCTCGAACAGGGTCGAGAGACCGGTCTCGGCCGAGGTGCGGAGGTTGGCGATGTCGGCCATGGGCTTACGCGGCCTCGTTGGTGCGGTACTCAGCGTAGCCGGACGCCTCGAGTTCCTTGGCGAGCTCCTTGCCGCCGGTCTTCACGATCAGGCCCTTCGACATGACGTGCACGGTGTCGGGCACGATATAGTCGAGCAGGCGCTGGTAGTGGGTGATGACCAGGAACGAGCGGCCTTCCGCGCGTAGCGCGTTCACGCCCTCGGAGACAATGCGCAGCGCATCGATGTCGAGGCCGGAATCGGTCTCGTCGAGCACGCAGAACTTCGGCTGCAGCAGCGCCATCTGCAGGATCTCCATGCGCTTCTTCTCGCCGCCGGAGAATCCGACGTTGAGGGCGCGCCGGAGCATGTCCTTGTTGATCTCGAGCTTCTCGGCGGCCGCGTTGACCTGCCGGATGAAGTCGGGCGTGGCGATCTCAGCTTCGCCGCGGGCGCGGCGCTGGGCGTTGAGGCAGGCCTTGAGGAAGGTCATCGTGCCGACGCCGGGGATTTCCAGCGGGTACTGGAAGGCGAGGAACACGCCGGCGGCTGCGCGCTCGTCGGCGCCCATCTCCAGCACGTTTTGGCCGTCGAGCAGGATCTCGCCGTCGAGGACCTCGTAGTCCTCCTTGCCGGCGATGACGTAGGAGAGCGTCGACTTGCCGGAGCCGTTCGGCCCCATGATCGCGGCGACTTCGCCGTCGTTCACGGTGAGGTTCAGGCCGTTGAGGATGCGGTTGTCCTCGATCTGCACGACGAGGTTCTTGATTTCGAGCATGTTGGCTTAGTCCCGTAAGAATACGTATCCCGCGCTTCGTCGGCGCGAAGGGCGCCTCCCCCACCAGGGGGAGGGCATTTCAAAGCGTCTGGCCGAGGCGCGTCAGCCGACCGAGCCTTCGAGGCTGATCGAGATCAACTTCTGGGCCTCCACCGCGAACTCCATCGGCAGCTGCTGCAGCACGTCGCGGACGAAGCCGTTGACGATCAGCGCGGTCGCCTCCTCTTCGGAGAGGCCGCGCTGGAGGCAGTAGAACTTCTGGTCCTCGGAGATCTTCGAGGTGGTGGCCTCGTGCTCGAACACTGCGCTCGCGTTCTTCGACTCGATGTAGGGCACAGTGTGCGCCCCGCACTGGTCGCCGATCAGCAAGCTGTCACAGTTGGTGAAGTTGCGCGCGTTCGACGCCTTCTTGTGCGCCGAGACGAGCCCGCGATAGGTGTTCTGCGAGCGGCCGGCCGAGATGCCCTTCGAGATGATCCGGCTGGTGGTGTTCTTGCCGAGATGGATCATCTTGGTGCCGGAATCGACCTGCTGCATGCCGTTCGACACCGCGATCGAGTAGAACTCGCCGCGGGACTCGTCACCGCGCAGGATGCAGGACGGGTACTTCCAGGTGATCGCCGAGCCGGTCTCGACCTGCGTCCACGAGATCTTCGAGCGGGCGCCGCGGCAATCGCCGCGCTTGGTCACGAAGTTGTAGATGCCGCCCTTGCCCTCGTTGTCGCCGGGGTACCAGTTCTGGACCGTCGAGTATTTGATCTCGGCGTCGTCCAGGGCGACCAACTCGACGACCGCCGCGTGCAGCTGGTTGTCGTCGCGCTTCGGGGCGGTGCAGCCCTCGAGATACGAGACGTAGGAACCCTTGTCGGCGATGATCAGCGTGCGCTCGAACTGGCCGGTGTCGCGCTCGTTGATGCGGAAGTAGGTCGACAGCTCCATCGGGCAGCGCACGCCCGGCGGGATGTAGACGAACGACCCGTCGGAGAAGACCGCCGAGTTCAGCGTCGCGAAGAAGTTGTCGGTCACCGGCACGACCGAGCCGAGGTACTTCTTGACGAGGTCCGGATACTCGCGGATCGCCTCGGAGATCGGCATGAAGATCACGCCGGCCTTCGACAGCTCGGCCTTGAAGGTGGTGGCCACCGAGACCGAATCGAACACCGCGTCGACCGCGACGCGGCGCTCGGGGGCGATGCCCTCCAGCACCTCGACCTCGCGAAGCGGGATGCCGAGCTTCTCGTAGGTCTTCAGGATCTCGGGATCGATCTCGTCGAGCGACATCGCCGCCGGGCGCTTCGGCGCGGCGTAGTAGTAGATGTTGTTGTAGTCGACCTTGTCGTAGGCGACCCGCGCCCAGTCCGGCTCCTGCATGGTCTGCCAGCGCTTGTAGGCGTCCAGGCGCCACGCGAGCATCCACTCCGGCTCGTTCTTCTTGGCGGAGATGAAGCGCACCACATCCTCGGAGATGCCCTTCTCGGACTTCTCCATCTCGATGGTGGTCTCGAAGCCGTACTTGTACTGGTCGAGGTCGATAGAGCGGACCCGATCGATGGTTTCCTGCACGGCAGGCATCAGCGTCTCCTAAGCGTCGCCGGTTTCAAGGACCGGGGGCTTCCATGTGCGATGGCGCAGGCACGGCCCTCAGGCCGCCAACCCTCGCCGTCTATATAGGGTCTCGACGACCCGTTCGAAGGCTCCGAGGAAGCGCGCAGTGTCGCCCTCCCCCGTATTCCAGCCGAGGCTGACGCGGAGCGCCCCCGTGGCCAACGCAGGGCTCACGCCCATCGCGGCGAGAACCGGCGACCGCGCCACCTTGCCGGAGGCGCAGGCCGAACCCGACGACACCGCGATGCCGGCGAGATCGAAGGCGATCAACGCGGTCGGCGCATCGAGCCCAGGCACCGAAAAGCACAGGGTGTTGGGCAACCGCGCGGCGCCGCGGCCGAACACCACGGCGTCGGGCGCGCGGGCGAGGACCGCATCTTCGAGCGCGTCGCGCAACGTCGCGAGGCGCAGCGCGTCCGCGTCGAGGGCGTTGCGCGCGATCTCCGCCGCCTCGCCCATCCCGACGATGCCGGGAAGGTTCTCGGTGCCGCAGCGCAGCCGCGCCTCCTGCCCGCCGCCGCGGACGAAGGCCGCGTCGAGCTGGACGTCGTCGCGCAGCACCAACGCGCCGACGCCCTTCGGCGCGGCGAACTTGTGGCCCGACAGGGTCAGCGCATCGAGCCCGAGTGCGGAGACATCGAGCGGGATTTTGCCGACGGCCTGCACCGCGTCGCTGTGCACCAGGGCGCGGCCATGCGACCGCGCCAGGGCGACGACGTCTGAGATCGGCTGCACCACGCCGGTCTCGTTGTTGGCGGCGTGAACCGAGACGAGCACGTCCGCGTCGCGCAACGCGGCGAGGCGGGCGGCCAGCGCGTCGAGATCAATCACGCCGGAGGCCAGCACCGGCAGCACCTCGACGGCGTCCGCCGGGAAGCGGTGCCCCGCGGTGACGCAGGGGTGCTCGGTCGCGCCGACCAGCAGCCGCGTCGGCGCCGGGCGGCCCCAGCGGCGGAGCGCGCCGGACAGCACGGCGTTGGCGGCTTCCGTGCCGCCGCTGGTGAAGGTCACCTGCGGCGGCGTCGCCCCGACGAGTCGCGCGACGCGTTCCCGCGCCTCCTCCAGCATCGCCCGCGCCGCACGCCCCTCGGCGTGAACGGAGGACGGGTTGCCCGGAAGCGACAGCGCCCGCGCGACCGCCTGCGACACCGCCGGACGGACCGGAGACGTGGCGTTGTGGTCGAGATAGGCGCGGTCTGCTGTCATCCGATCTCCGACTGCCGAAAGATGCGACATTTCCTTGCTTTGGCACCGGGTCGGCGTGCTAAGCCGCGCCGACGACACGGTTTCGAAGCGCCGGACGGCGCTTCGGGGCTGGTCGGGGAAACGCCCGCAGCCGCGTTGTTTAGAATAGTTCTAATCGCCTAGAATTATTCTAAGAGCGCTTTTACGTCCGGCGCGGGACGAGTCAAGGCGGTCGCGCGGACCGCTCAGGCTGAGGCGTACACGGCCATCGCGGCGGGCACACCCACGCGGCACGGCCACAGGAGTCGAGGAACTATGCCCGAGGTCATCTTCACCGGTCCCGCCGGCCGACTGGAGGGTCGCTATCAGGCCCCCAAGAAGCGGGGCGCGCCGATCGCGATCGTGCTGCACCCGCATCCGCAGTTCGGCGGCACGATGAACAATCAGATCGTGTACAACCTCTTCTACACGTTCGCGAACCGCGGCTTCGCGGCCCTGCGCTTCAACTTCCGCGGCGTCGGCCGCAGCCAGGGCGCCTTCGACCACGGATCGGGCGAGCTGTCGGACGCCGCCGCCGCGCTCGACTGGGTGCAGTCGGTCAACCCCGAGGCGAAGTCGTGCTGGATCGCCGGCGTGTCCTTCGGCTCGTGGATCGGGATGCAGCTGCTGATGCGCCGCCCCGAGATCGAGGGCTTCATCTCGATCGCCGCGATGGCCAACCGCTACGACTTCACCTTCCTCGCCCCCTGCCCCTCCTCGGGCCTGTTCGTGCACGGCTCCGAGGATCGCGTGGCGCCGGCGCGTGAGGTGATGCCGGTGATCGAGAAGGTGAAGACCCAGAAGGGCGTCATCATCGAGCACCAGATGGTCGAGGGCGCTAACCACTTCTTCGACGGCAAGGTCGACGAGCTGACCCAGACGGTCGACACCTACCTCGACAAGCGCCTCGGCCGGAAGGAAGACGCGGTCTGAGCCGAGCGGCATTTTGCGGCAAACGAAAAGGGCAGGCGCCGAAACGGCGGCCTGCCCTTTTCGATTCGTGGCTCAGGCCGCCGCCCGATCGGACGGCGCCGTCTGCACCACCGGCACGGCCGGCGCGCCTTCCCATTCCGAATGGGCGGGGATCGATTCGCCCTTCATCACGATGGTGAGCGGGCGCAGCCGGGCGTAGTCGCCGACCTTGGTGTCGTAGAGCACCGTCGAGAACGCGCCGACCGAGACGCCCCTGCCGATCACGACGCGGCCGACCTTCATGATCCGGTCCTCGTAGAGGTGGGTCTGCAGGGCGGCCGTGCGGTTGATGGTGGCGAAGTCACCGATCGTCACGCAGTCGAACTCGGTGATGTCGGTGGTGAGCATGCACACCCCTTCGCCGACCTTCACGCCGAACAGCCGCAGAGCCCAGGGTAGGAACGGCGTGCCCTGGAGGTGCTCGAGCAGCACCTTGCCCGCGAGGCCCCAATAGGCGACGGCGATCGCCTCGGTGCGCATCGCCCACCACGACCACATCGGCTGCATGCCGGGCTGGTACACCCCCATCAGGGCCCACTTCATGGCGATGACGGCGGCGGACTGGATCAGCGCGATCACGACGCTGACCGTGACGAAGCTGATCGCGAGCCCGCTCCAATCGCGTTCGAGGATGTTGGGGTAGAAGTACCAATCGATCGCGGTGATCGCGAGGGTGATGTAGAGCATCGGTGAGAACGAGGTCGCGAACGCCTCGAACACGCCGCGGCGGAGCTTCACCAGCGTGCCCGGCTCGTAGGTCTGGGCGAGCGTGCCGACGTCGACGCGCTGGCGCGAGGGCAGCTTGATCGGCGGCGAGCCGAACCAGGTGTCGCCCGGCGCCATCTCGGCGTTGGCGGGCGGCTTCGACTTGATGCCGATCAGCACGTCGTCGGGGATGTCGGCGCCCGGCGGCACCACCGCGTCGTTGCCGACGAAGACCCGCGCGCCCGTGCGGGCCGGATGGAGGTGCATCCAGCCGCGGCGGATCTCCTCCTCGCCGTAGACCACCTCGTCGGCGATGAAGTTGCGGCTGCCGACCTCGGCGAGGTCGTGGCGGCTGCCGAGGTTGGTCGAGATCTCGGCCCCCTCCCCCATCTGCGCGCCCATCAGGCGGTACCACGCCCGCATGTAGACGGTGGCGAAGAGCGAGGAGAGCGTCTCCAGCGTCACCTCGGCGGCGAGCGCCACCGACCACTTGCGCAGGTAGAAGCCCGACCAGATCGAGTAGGTGCCCGAGCGCCGACGCGGCAGCACGATCCAGCGGATGCCGGCGATGAGCAGCACCGTGCCCGCGGTCATCAGCATGGCCGTCGGCCACGTCAGCAGCGGCAGGTACCAGTGGTAATCGACGTCGGTGAAGTCGGACAGCGAATCCGAGATCTGGTCGAACAGGAAGAACGCCGGAAAGATCGGCAGCAGGCCGACGGCGGGGATGGCGCCGAGCAGCAGGACGTAGATCGCCATGAAGCCGGCCCGGCGCCGGGCCGAGGCCGGGGCCTGCTCGGGCAGGTCCGAGCCGTCGGCCATCCCGACCTTGCGGCCGGGCGAGCCATCCCAGCTCTCGCCGGCGCCGACGCGGGTGCCGGCGGGAATGGTGGTCAGGTCGGCGATCTCGGCCGCGTCGCCGATCACCGTGTCGTGGCTGATGACGCAGGACGTGCCGACGGCCACGTCGCGTCCGATCTCGACCCGTCCGATGACGAGCTCGTTGCCGACGATCTCGGCGTTGGCGATGACGAGGCGGCCGCCGAGGGACGCGCCGTCGCCGATGATGAGCAGGTCGGGCGCGCCGATATCGATATCGGAGATCAGGGTGTCGGAGCCGACCTTCGCGCCCATCAGCCGCAGGTAGACGGCGATGGCGGGCGAGCCCTGCAGCCACTTGATGTGGACCAGAGGCGCCAGGCGCTGCGCAAGCCACCAGCGGAAGTAGTAGGCACCCCAGAGCGGGTAGCGGCCGGGCTTGGTCCGCCCGAGGACCAGCCACTTGGCGGCGACCGCGATCGTCGCCGTCACGGCGTTGATCGCCACGTAGACGAGGAGCAGCACGCCGAGCTCACCGAAAAACCCGAGGCCGCCGCCGGTGAGCAGCAGGTAGGTGACGAAGATGCCGAGCCACTGCGAGGTCGCGAGCGCGATGACGAACGGCAGGGCCACCGCTTGCGCCAGCCCGCACAGCGCGCGGCGCAGGAGCGGCGGCGGCACGAAGGCGAGGTCGCGGATCGCGGTCTCGATGCCGGCACCGCCGGTCCGCGCGATCAGCGCGTCCGAGATCCGGCGCAGGGTGCGCTCGCGGTAGACGTCCTGCAGCGTGATGCCGGCGAGCGCCGGCGCCTCGCGCACCGCCCCGACGAAGCGGGCGGCGAGCAGCGAGTGGCCGCCGAGGTCGGTGAAGAAGTCGCCGTCGAGGGCGATCGGTTGGTTGCCGAAGACCTGCTTGGCGGCGGCCAGCAGGGCCGCCTCGGTCTGGTTCTCCGGCGGCTCCTGCTCGCCGTCGGCTTCGACGACGGTCAGCGGCGCGACGCGCAGCGCCTTGCGGTCGACCTTGCCGGAGGTGAGGCGCGGCAGCACCTCGGCCGTCTCGAAATGGCCGGGCACCATGTAAGGTGGCATCTGCTCGGCCAGCGTCCGGCGCAAGGCCGCCCGGTCGAAGGCGTGGCCGCGCTCGGGCACGAGGAACGCGACGAGCCGGTCGACGCCGTCGTCGCTCCGCAGCACCACCGCCGCCTGGTTGATGCCTGCCTGCGCCTGGATGCGCGATTCGATCTCGCCGAGCTCGACCCGGAACCCGCGGATCTTGACCTGGTCGTCGATGCGACCGTGGAACAGGATGTTGCCGGCGGCATCGAGAGAGACCGCGTCGCCCGAGCGGTAGAGCAACGGGTCGGCGCCGTCCGAAGCGTAGGGGTTGGCGATGAACTTGTCCGCGGTGAGTTCCGGCCGCTGCAGGTAGCCCTTCGCGACGCCGGGGCCGCCGATCAGCAACTCGCCCGGCTCGCCGCGCCCGAGCAGGCGCAGATCCTCGCCCGCGACGTAGACCGAGTAGTTCGCGATCGGCCCGCCGATTGTGACGGGCACGCCCGGACGCATCTCGGCGGCGGTCGCCACCACCGTGGCCTCGGTCGGCCCGTAGGTGTTGAACAGTTTTCGCGTCGGCGTCGCCCAGCGCGCGACCAGGGGCTCGGGCAGCGCCTCGCCGCCGAGCAGGATCAGGCGCACGCTCGGAAGGTCGCCGGTGATCATCGCGAGCAGCGTCGGCACGGTGTCGATCACCGTGACGTTGGCCCTCGCGATGATCCCGGGCAGCGATTCGACGTCGCCCATCATCGCGGGGCTCGCCACGAACAGGGTCGCGCCGACGAGGTACGGGACCCAGATCTCCTCCATCGACAGGTCGAATGCGACCGAGGCGCCCTGGAACACCACGTCGTCCGGCGCCATCCCGTAGAGCGCGTTCCCCGAACGCAGGAAGTGGCAGATGTTGGCGTGGCTGATGACGATGCCCTTCGGCACGCCGGTCGAGCCGGAGGTGTAGATCAGGTAGGCGGGGTGCTGTGGCGTCAGCCCAGCGGCGCGGAGGTCCGGCGCCGCCGCGTCCGCCGGCGTGTCCGCGAGCAGGGCGTCGAGGGTCAGGGCGGGGGCGACGGCGGGCGCGCCCGGCGCCAGCGCGGCCGAGACCAGCAGGGCCTTCGCGGCGGCGTCCTCGAGGCAGACCGCGACGCGGTCGGCGGGTGCCTCGGCGTCGAAGGGCAACCACGCGGCACCCGAGAGGGTGATGCCGACCTGCGCGGTGAGCAGGTCCGGCCCGCGGGCCATCCACAGGCCGACCACGTCGCCGGGCCCGATCCCGCGGCGCGCCAGGGCGGCGGCGATCCGTCCGGCGCAGGCGAAGACCTCGGCATAGGTGACGTGCGGATGCCGGCCGGCGGCATCGGTCGCGGCGCCGTCGATCAGCGCCGGATGGTCCGGCCGGGCGCGCGCGGTCTCGGCGAAGATCTCGCCCAGCACCTCGTCGCGGATCAAGTCCGGGCGGACCGGGCCGTGCAGCACGGCGCGGTCGGATGCGGTCGCCCCGGGGTGCCGGTCCGCATCGGGCCGGATCATCTCGCCGAGGCTACTCATCGAATGCTCCGCTTCCGGCTCCCTCGTGAAGCCGGCTTCCCGTCTATCTCGCATGCGCAACCGGTCGGCGATCGGAGCGCGTTCCTGACGCCGGATCGTGCCGTTATCGAGGCAGTCCGCCGACCGGGACGGGACCCTGCGAACCGGCCCCGACGCCCGGGTGTATACCTCACCCTTGAACGGGTCTTGAATGACGAATACGAAATCTCACGCCCAGCGCCATCCGGCCGCGTCCACCACGAGCACGGCGCCCTGGCGGACGGCGATGCGGGGGGCGGCCTTGATGTCGAGATGGCCGAGCGCGACCAACATCGCGCGGGCGACGCCGCCGTGGGCGACCACCACGGTCGACCGCCCGAGGTCGGCGAAGACCGGCGCGACGCGCTCGGTCAGCATCGCGTAGCTCTCCGCGCTGGAGCCGGACGGACGGTAGCCCCAGCGGTCACGGTCGCGCGCGCTGGCGCCGCCGGGATCGCGTCGGCGGATCTCGGCCCAGGTCTGCCCCTCCCAGGACCCGAAGTCGATCTCCATCAGGCGGGGATCGCTGCGGTAGCCGGCGGGCGCGAGGCCGAGGCGGTCGCGCAAAATTTCCATGGTCCGCCGCGTGCGCAGCAACGGGCTCGCGATGAACTCGGCCTCGGCGATGCGCTCGCCCGCGAGCGCCGCGAGCCGATCCGCCGCGTCGGCGGCCTGGACCTGTCCGACGGCGTTCAAGGCGATGTCGCGCTGACCCTGCAGGCGGCCTTCCGCGTTCCAATCGGTCTGGCCGTGCCGGATGAAGTAGATCGTCGAAATGGGCTTCACGCTCCGGCGGTCCCGATCGGTGCACTCACCGGTGACGTCCGTGACGGCGGTCTCGCGGAAGGGGGGCGGTCATGGCGGCGCGGTCCATCGGGCAGTGGCGGTCTTGTGGGGCTCGGGTCGCCCCGCATGCAAAGCGGGTGCCCGATCTAGGCCGGAAGGCGATCGGCCGGTAGAAGGTCTGTCCATGAGCAAGAAGCACCGCAAGACGGATGGGCGCCAGAAGGCGGGGACGGCCGGTGTGACAAACTCGCCGGACCGTTCCGCCGCCGCCGCGCGGCGCAAGGCGCCGTCCTCGTCCCTGTGGGCCGCGGCGACCAGCGAGATCGCCGGGACCGCTCCGGCGCTGGTCGCCGCCCACCTGCCGGCCCCGGTCGCGGCGGCGGACGGGATCGTCACCGTCGCCCCGGGGCGCCGTTTCGATCTGGCGAAGGTCGACGCGAACGCCGACGGCGGCCTCGACAAGGATTGGGCGAAGGCTGCGCTGGCGACCGAGCGTGCGCGGATTCAGGCGCTGCAGGAAAAACTCTACGCCGAGCGCCAGCGCAGCCTGCTCGTGGTGTTCCAGGCGATCGACACCGGCGGCAAGGACGGCACCATCCGCGCCGTCTTCGAGGGGGTGAACCCGCAGGGCTGCAGCGTCGCCTCGTTCAAGGTGCCCTCGATCGAGGAGCGCGACCACGACTTCCTGTGGCGCTATCACCAGCGCACCCCGGCGCGCGGCATGATCGGCGTGTTCAACCGCAGCCATTACGAGGACGTGCTGGTGGTGCGGGTGAAGGACCTCGTGCCGGAGCCGGTCTGGCAGGCGCGCTACGGCCTGATCAACGACTTCGAGCGCCTACTCACCGAATCCGGCACCCACATCCTCAAGTTCTTCCTCCACATCTCGAAGGACGAGCAGAAGGAGCGCCTTGAGGCGCGGATCGCAGACCCCGAGAAGCACTGGAAGTTCGATCCGGCCGACCTCGTCGAGCGCAAGTCCTGGGACGCCTACCAGACGGCCTTCTCGGATGCGCTCACCCGGTGCTCGACGCCGCACGCGCCCTGGTACGTGGTGCCCGCCAACCGGAAGTGGTTCCGCAACCTCATCATCGCCCGCACCATCGCGGACACGCTGGAGGCGATGGACCCGCGATTTCCCGAGGCGCAAGCGGGCGTCGCGGAAATGACCGTGCCGGATTGAGGTGCGAAAGATCGGGAACAGGCGTTCGCCGAAAACGTCAGCCTGAGCCTCAATCCTTGTCGAGGCTGAGGTCCGGCGCCTCGGGGTTCTTCATCCCGACCACGTGGTAGCCGGCGTCGACGTGGAGGATCTCGCCGGTCATGCCGCGGGACATGTCGGAGATCAGGTAGGAGGCGGTCTCGCCGACCTCGCCGATCGTCACCGTGCGCCGCAGGGGCGCGTTGTACTCGTTCCACTTGAGGATGTAGCGGAAGTCGCCGATGCCAGAGGCGGCCAGCGTCTTGATCGGGCCGGCCGAGATCGCGTTGACGCGGATGTTCGACGGGCCGAGGTCGGCGGCGAGGTAGCGCACGGAGGCTTCGAGGGCGGCCTTGGCGACGCCCATGACGTTGTAGTGCGGCATCCACTTCTCGGCGCCGTAATAGGTCAGCGTCAGCAGCGAGCCGCCGTTGGGCATGATCTTCTCGGCGCGCTGGGCGACGGCCGTGAACGAGTAGCACGAGATCATCAGCGACTTGGTGAAGTTCGCTTCCGTGGTCTCGACGTAGCGGCCTGTCAGCTCGTCCTTGTCCGAAAAGGCGATGCAGTGGACGACGAAGTCGATCCCCTCCGGAAAAAGTTCGGCGGTCGCGGCGAACACCGCGTCGATCGAGGCCGGGTCGGTGACGTCGCAATGGCCGACGACGTGGGCGTCGAGCTCGCGGGCCAAGGGCTCGACACGCTTCTTCAGAGCGTCGCCCTGGTAGGTGAAGGCGAGCTTTGCGCCATGAGCATGCGCGCTTTTGGCGATGCCCCAGGCGATCGAACGGTTGTTGGCGACGCCGAGCACGAGGCCGCGCTTGCCCGCGAGCAGGTTGCTGCCTTTCGCACCGTCCCTGGCGCCTGCGCCCTGCTCGTCCGTTGCGTCGAAAGCCGCCATGCCACACCCGAAATTTCGCTCTGGCACCCGGGACTCCGGGCCACCCCGCGCTACGGGGCGGCGGTCGCGCCGGTGGCATCCTTAGCGGAGGCGCGCCGGGGACGGAAGTCCGGCGAACCCGCCCGGAGCGCCGCCGGCTATTCGGCGCGGGCGGTCCGTCGGCCCTTCACGAATTCGGTCAGGCCCGCGTCGTCCGCCGGCAGCTGGATCGCGGTCGTCGCGAACAGGTCGCCGCGGGTGCCGTCCTTCTTCGGCAGGCCCTTGCCGCGCAGGCGGAAGGTCCGGCCGGACGAGGTCATCGGCGGCATCTTCATCTCGACGGCGCCGGTGAGCGTCGGCACGCGGATCGCGCCGCCGAGCACCGCATCCTCCAGCGGCAGGTCGACCGTGGTTCGCACGTCCGCGCCGTCCACCGTGAAGCGGGCATGCGGCAGCACGCGGATCGTCAGGAGGGCGTCGCCGGGCTCCGCGCGCGGTCCGCCGGGGGAGCCGAGGCCGCGCAGGCGGATCGTCTGCCCGTCGACGACGCCCTTCGGGATCATCACGTCGAACTCGCGCCCGCCCGGCAAGCCGACCCGGAGCTTATCCTCGCTGACGATCTGCTCGAGGGTCACGCCGAGTTCGGCCGCCACGTCCTCGCCGCGGGCCGGCGCGCGCTGGCCCGGCCCGGCGCCGCCCGCGCGAAAAGCCTCGCCGAACAGGTGCGAGAAGATGTCCTCGCCCATGCCGCCTGCCATGCCGCCCGCCGGCCCGCCGCGGCCGCGGGGGGCGCCGCCGAAGTCGAACCCGCCCGCGCGGCCGCCGCCGAAGCCTTCGAACCCGGTCGCGCGCGGCTTGCCGTCGCCGTCGATCTCGCCGCGGTCGAACTGACGGCGCTTCTCCGGCTCGCCGAGGATCTCGTAGGCGGAGTTCGCCTCGGCGAAGCGGTCCTTCGCCTTGGCGTCCTTGTTGGTGTCGGGATGGTAGGTCTTGGCGAGCTTGCGATAGGCCTTCTTGATCTCGGCCTCGCCGGCAGTCTTGGGTACGCCCAGCACCTCGTAGGGATTGCGCATCGGTCTCTTGAGTTTCGTGGTTTCGCGCCGGCTTTGGAGCAGCGGCCATGCACGCCGCATGTGGGCGGCCTGTTACCCTTGCGCAACGTAGGGGCGGCGAGACTCGGCGCAAGCGCCGCCGGCGTCAACCCGACCGCAGCGCAAGGCTTGCCGGACGCAGTGCCGGGCGCGTCGCGCTCAGCCCGTCTTGTCTGTGTGGCCCTTGTCCAGGTGGCTCTTGCGCGGCGTTGCCTTGTCCAACGGAGCCTTGCCGGTGCGGATCCGCTTCAGTTCCCATTCGCCGCCGGAGGGCTTGCAGCCGGTGCCGCGCACGAAGCGGCTGCTGTTCGGCGCGATGACCGAGGCGAGGAAGTCGCGGCAGATCAGGTCCTGGGCGACGTAGGGCAGGCCGGTCGGGTTGATCGTGCCGCGCAAGGCGGTCTCCGGATTGTCCCACTTCACGGGCTTGCCGTTGCCCTGCGGGTCGAGGGCGACCCCAAGCGCGGCGTAGGCGCGGCGCCAATCCTCTTCGCCGAGGTCCGAGCCGAAGCTCGTCGGGCGCCGGTTGATGCTGCCGGTGACGATCGGCTCGTCGGCCACCGTCGCGGCCTTGGCCTCCGAGGTGGCGTCCGCGCGGAAGATCAGGAGCGGCTGGCTGCAGCCGCAGAGCATCGAGACGAGGCAGGCGGCCAGTGCCGCCGGCGCGATCCGCTTCGCACATTCCTCCGCCTGCGGCGTCGCCGCGGCCACTTCCTTCTTGTCGGGACGACGCATTACACCTGTACCCGAGACCCTGAACCCCAGCCGAGATGGCGCGTAAGTGTGCTCCAACGTCGGTGCCCCCCGACCCGGATCTCACAACGGAGGATTAAGTCGTGGACGCGTTAAAGATCGATGAGTCGGGCGGACATGATGCGGTCCCGGACGCCGCGGACTTCACCCTGAGCGACGACCCGTTCGGCCTGTTCGCGGCCTGGATGGCCGAGGCGACCGCCTCCGAGCCCGAGGACGCCAACGCCATCGCGCTCGCGACGACCGGCGCGGACGGGCTCCCCGACGTGCGGATGGTGCTGCTGAAGGGCTACGACGCGCGCGGCTTCGTATTCTACACCAACGTCGAATCCGCCAAGGGCGAGGAGCTGGCCGCCAACCCGCAGGCCGCCTTCGTGCTGCATTGGAAGAGCCTGCGCCGGCAGATCCGGGTCCGCGGTCCGGTGTCGCGGGTGACGGCCGAGGAGGCGGACGCCTACTTCGCCAGCCGCCACCGCGACAGCCGCCTCGGGGCGATCGCCAGCCGGCAGTCGCGCCCGCTTTCGGGGCGCGACGCGCTGATGGCGGAGGTGGCGGAGCTGTCGGCGCGCTACGAGGACGGGCCGGTGCCGCGGCCGGAGAACTGGACCGGCTTCCGGATCGAGCCGGTGGCGATGGAGTTCTGGCGCAACGGCGACTACCGCCTGCACGACCGCGTCCGCTTCACCCGCAACGGCGAGGGCTGGGACCGGTCGCGGCTTTATCCCTAGGGACGGGTTACGGCACCAGGGGCGGCAGCGGCGGCGCAACGCCCTCGGGCAGCGCGGTGCGGGCGACGTTCATCGTCATGGCGAGCAGCGCGTAATAGCCGTTGATGCCAGTGAGATCGATCGCCCCCTGCTCGCCGTAGAGGGCGACCAGCGCCGCGTAGGTCGGGTCGCTCACCGCCTTGTTGCGCTGGAGCTCGGTCGAGAACGCGTAGACCGCGGCCTCCTCGGACGACATGCCGTCCGGCCGGCGGCCTTCCGCGATCGCCTGCGCCACCGCCGGATCGAGGCCGGCTTTCAGCGCGATCGGGTGATGGATCTGCCATTCGATCTGCTGGCTCCACTCGCGGGCCACGATCAGGATCGCGAATTCGCTGATCTTGAACGGCAGGACGCTGTCGTAGCGCAGGTACAGGCCCATCTCGCTGGCGCGCAGCATCAGGTCGGGACTGCGCATCAGCGGCACGAACGGGCCGAAGACAGGCACCTTCCGCGCGGCCAGGAACGCGTCCGACGCCGCGACCTGGGCCGGGGTGAGGCCGTCCGCCGGGATCGCGGGCATCCGGTCGGTGGGGCGGGCCGTGTTCGGCATGGGGCGATGATCCGGCTGTTCGGGCTGCGGGACTTGGGTGATCCCGCTCCACGTCCTGCCGGTCAAGCGCTGCGGCCGGTGTTGCGGCGCGGCGAAGCCGCTGGATTTTCGAGACCGCTGCGCTTAGACCGGAGCCTCAATGCGGAGGCCCGCCGGGGTGCCCCGGCGCCGGCCCCGAATGGAAGCGAGGCACGGCCTTGGCCACACCCGGAAACGAACGCCGCCGTATCATGCTGCTCACGGGGGCGAGCCGCGGCATCGGGCACGCCACCGTCAAGCGCTTCTCCGCCGCGGGATGGCGGGTCATCACCTGCTCGCGCCACGCGTTCCCGGAGAACTGCCCGTGGGAGATGGGGCCGGAGGACCACCTCCAGGTCGATCTTGCCGACGCCGCGGACACCGTGCGCGGGGTCCGCGAGGTCGCCGAGCGGCTCGCGAACGAAGGCGGCTTGCTGCACGCGCTCGTCAACAACGCCGGCATCTCGCCGAAGGGCCCGAACGGCGAGCGCCTCGGCGCCCTGCCGACCGACTTCGCGACGTGGCAGCGGGTGTTCCAGGTCAACGTCTTCGCGCCCGTGCTGCTGGCTCAGGGCCTGCGCGACGAGCTCGCCCGCGCCAAGGGCTCGATCGTCAACGTCACCTCGATCGCCGGATCGCGCGTCCACCCGTTCGCCGGGGCGGCCTACGGCACCTCGAAGTCGGCGCTCGCCGGCCTGACCCGCGAGATGGCCGCCGACTTCGGTCCGCTGGGGGTCCGCGTCAACGCGATCTCGCCGGGCGAGATCGACACCGCGATCCTTTCGCCCGGCACCGACAAGCTGGTCGAGCAGATCCCGCAGCGGCGCCTCGGCACCCCGGACGAGGTCGCCAAGGCGATCTACTTCCTGTGCACCGAGGCCTCGTCCTACGTGAACGGCGCCGAGCTGCACATCAACGGCGGCCAGCATGTCTGACCGGCTGGTCCGCTGGTCCCTTCTTCTCGTTTTCGCCGCCACCCCCGCCGCCGCAGAGCCGGCGGTCACGATCCTCGACCTGCCGTTCCAGGCGACCGCGATGCGCGGGCCGCGCAGCGAGGTCGCGGTGGCGGTGGCGACCTCCGGGCTGATCCCGCTGGCCCGCTCGGCGAACGCGGCGGCGCCGGAGGCCGGCGACGAGGAGAGCGCGCCACTGATCGTGGTCTGGGGCAAGGAGGGCGGCGCGGCGCTCAGCCTCGTCGACGGCACGATCCGCACGACGCTGCTCGGCGCCGAGGCGATCGAGGGCTTGGCCGCCGCCGAGACGCCACGCGGCGCCCTGTCCGGCTCGCGCCGGGCGCTGTCGGGCGCCGTCAGCGCCTACCTCACCGGGCCGACCCGCGCGATGGGCGCCGCCACGCCGGCGGCCGCTGGCCTCACCATCCGGGAGCGCCAGCCGGTGGCGATGGGTGGCGACCCGAAGCCTGTGCCGGTCTCGACCGTGACGGTCTCGCCCGGGCCGGAGGCGACCTTCGCCGCCGCGCGGCCCCGCGCCGTCCGGGTCGCCGGCAAGCTCGCCTTCGTCGCCGCGACGCTCCAGGGCGGCGAGGCTTCCGGCCTCGCGCTCGTCGCCCGGGCCGGCATGGGCGACTGGTCGGTCGCCGCGCGGACGCCGCCGCAGGACGGCGCGCCGCTGCGGATCGCGGCCGTCGCCGACTTCGCCGGCACCGGGTCGCCGCGGGTCGCCGCCATCCTCGCGAAGGGCGGGCGGCTTCAAGTGTGGAGTCCCGCCGCCGACGCCTTAACCCTCGACGGCGAGGCCCCGGGCTATGCCGCGGGCTCGGGCGACGTCGACCTCGCCGCCGCGGTCGAGGGCGAGGACAAGGCTGCACCGGACCTCGCCCTGCCCGGCGCCGACGGCACGGCGCTCGCCCTGGTCTCGCTGAAGGGCGGCATCCGCGAGCGGGCGCGGATCGCGCTCCCTGCGCCTGCCGCCTTCGGCGTCGCCACGCTCGGCCGCGGGCGCCAGGCGCGCATCCTGGTCGGGATGTCCGACGGCCGCGTCGCCGTGGTCGCGCCGGACGGGGCGACGCCGTGAGCGAGGCCGAGACGCGCCTGTTCCCGCTGCGCCCCTTCGTCGGCGCGTCGATCGCGGTGATCCGCGACGATCGCGTGCTGCTCGCCGCGCGGGCCAACGCACCGATGCGCGGCGTCTGGACCCTGCCCGGCGGCCTCGTCGAAGCCGGCGAGGCCATCGCCGACGCGGCCCTGCGCGAACTCAAGGAAGAGGTCGGCCTCGACGCCGAGATGGTCGGCGTGCTGCCGCCCACCGAGATCATCCAGCGCGAGGCCGACGGCCGCGTGCGCCACCACTACGTCGTCCACCCGCACGCGGCGCTCTGGTGCGGCGGCGAGCCGGAGGCCGGTCCCGAAGCGCTCGCTGTCCGTTGGGCGACCCACGCGGAGGTGGCGGAGCTGGAGACGACGCCCGGCCTCGCGGACACGCTCGCCGCCGCGTTCGCGAAGGTCGAGGCCTATCGGTCGGCGGGTGGCCGATGAAAACGGTTTCAGCCGCCGTTGACCCAGTCCCGCAGCCGTCCAACCGCTCGGGTAGGCCTTTCGCGCACTACTCGCCGCAGAACGTGCGGATTTCACGAACCCCGTTGTCGTCCCCTCCTCGCCATCCCGGGTCGCCTAAGGCGAGCCCGGGATCCAGAACCGCGGATGGTGATCAAGCTTGCGCTGTCGGCGGCTCTGAATCCCGGGCTCTGCTGCGCAGCCCCGGGATGACAGGGAGTAGGAAGACACCAAGCGGCTCATTCGGGCGGATGATCGCCACGCTGCGAACGATCCTCTTGGTTTTCGGCTGTCTCGCCGCCGCCGCGCACACGCCGGCCCTCGCCCAGCAACGCCCGGCGGCGCGCCCGGCCGCGAAACCTGCCGAGAAAGAGCCGCCGGCCCCGCCTCCGGATCAGGCCGCCCCCTACGACCGCGACCTCACGCGCCTGTCCGAGATCATCGGCTCGCTCGCCTTCCTGCGCGGGCTCTGCGCGGGGGCCGACGCCGCCGAGTGGCCGAACCGGATGAAGGCGCTGATCGAGGCCGAGGGCGTCACCCCCGGCCGACGCGACCGCCTCGCCGGGGCCTACAACCGCGGCTATCGCGGCTATGCCGCGAACTATCGCGTGTGCACCCCCGCGGCGCACGAGGCGACTGCCCGCTTCGTCGCCGAAGGCGAGCGCCTGTCGCACGCGCTGGCCGGGCGTTTCGGCGGATGATGCAGCCCGGCCACACCCGCGAAGCATCCGGGAAAACCGCGGTATTCGATCGGTCGCGTTAACCGCTTCGCAATTCCCGGCTGGTCGCGGACCCATGAGCCGCCTATCATCCCCTCCGTACGCCGGGCCTCCAGCCCGCGCGCAACGGATACGACCGCCATGCAGAACAGCACTCAGACCGCCCCGTTCGAAGCCGACGTGGACGAGAAGCGCGCCGCCCTGGGCTACGTGTCCGAAGCGTTCGCGGAAGGCTGTCTCGACGGACTCGACGGAGACTGCATGGCCCAGGCCGCCCTGTTCGCGGCCTTCCAGGAACTCGTGATGACCTATGGCGAGGAGGCCACCGCCCGCTACGCCGAGGGATTCCCCGAGCGTATCCGCGGCGGCGCCTTCACCACCGCGCTCCAGCACTGAGGGCACGTCCGATCGACGACACCGGCCGGTTGCTCGCACTCGGCGCGGGCATCCGGCCAACCATATCAGACCCATGCGAGGGGTCGGCATAGACACCGAGGCCTGACGGTTCAGGCGCGCGGTGGCGCTTCCTCGAAGACAACGGCCTCGCCGCGCGACGGCTCGGTCAACACGCCGTCCCACATCACGCGGGCGCCGCGCACCACCGTGCCGACCGGCCACCCCGTCACCACCTTGCCGTCGTAGGGTGTCCAGGCGCTCTTCGAAGCGATCCAGTCGTTGCGGATGGTCTCGCGGCGCTTGAGGTCGACCACCGTCACGTCGGCGTCGTAGCCCAGCGCGAGGCGTCCCTTGCGCGCGATGCCGAACAGGCGCTTGGGCCCGGCGCTGGTCATGTCTACGAAGCGCTCGAGCGAGAGGCTGCCGGCCGCCACGTGGTCGAGCATGATCGGCACCAGCGTCTGCACTCCGGTCATCCCCGACGGCGAATTCGGATAGGGCTTGGCCTTCTCGTCCAGCTGGTGCGGCGCGTGGTCCGAGCCGAGGATGTCGGCGACGCCCTGCTCCAGGCCCCACCAGATCTTCCGGCGATGCGCCTCGCCGCGCACCGGCGGGTTCATCTGCACGAGGGTGCCGAGGCGCGCATAGGCCTCGTCGCCGTTGATCGTCAGATGGTGCGGCGTCACCTCGACGCTCGCCACGTCCTTGTGGTCGGCGAGGTAGTCCATCTCGTCGCCGGTGGAGATGTGCAGGATGTGGATACGGGCGCCGGTCTCGCGCGCCAGCGCCACCAGCCGCCGGGTCGCCTGCATCGCCACCTCGGGCGAGCGCCAGACCGGGTGCGAGGCCGGGTCGCCGGGGACCCGCAGGTCCTTGCGCGCGCGCAGCATCGGCTCGTCCTCGGAATGGAACGCGGCGCGGCGGCGGATCGCCTTGAGGATGGCGCGCACGCCCGCGTCGTCCTCGACCAGCAGCGAGCCGGTGGAGGAGCCGACGAACACCTTGATGCCGGCGGCCCCAGGCAGCCGCTCCAGCTCGGCGAGCGCGCCGACGTTCTCGTGGGTGCCGCCGACCCAGAACGCGAAGTCGCAATGCATCCGGTGGTGCGCGCGCGACACCTTGTCGGCGAGCGCGGCGGCACTGGTGGTGAGCGGGTTGGTGTTGGGCATCTCGAACACCGCGGTCACGCCGCCCATCACCGCGGCGCGCGAGCCGGATTCCAGGTCCTCCTTGTGGTCGAGGCCCGGCTCGCGGAAGTGCACCTGCGTGTCGATCACGCCCGGCAGCAGGTGCAGGCCGGTGCAATCCTGCCGCTCGCCGACCGTCGCCTGCGCCAGGTCGCCGATCGCCGCGATGCGTCCGCCGCGGATGCCGAGGTCGGCCCGGTGCGCGCCGTCCTGGTTCACCACGGTGCCGCCGGAGAGGACGAGGTCGAAGGGCTTGTCCATGGGAAACGCCTTGCGCGAGCGCCTTGGTTGAGGCCGGGTCACCGGCGGCTTATGTCACGCGTCATCCTCGCGCAATCGCGCGGCCCGGAAGGCCTCACCTCGCCGAGCGAGGCCTCGCGGCGCCGACGAAGGAACTGCCATGCCGATCGCCCTGCTGCCGGACCGCGCCCTCGTCCACGTCACCGGTCCTGACGCCCCCGCCCTGCTTCAGGGTGTGATCACCTGCAACGTCGAGACCCTCGGCGAGGCCGAGGCCCGGCTCGGCGCCCTGCTGACGCCGCAGGGCAAGATCCAGTTCGACTTCCTGATCTCGCGCATCCCCGGCGGCTTCCGCCTGGACGTCGCGTCCGAGCAGGCGGCGGCCCTGGCCAAGCGCCTGACGCTTTACCGCCTGCGCGCCCAGGTCGAGATCGCGGTCGACCCGACCGTCGCCATCGCCGCATCCTGGGATGGCGCCACCACCGCGGCCGAGGTCGACGCCGTCGCCGACGCGCGGGCGGACGGCCTCGGCGCGCGGCTCTACGCGGCCGTCGGCGCCTTCTCCGCGGATGCGGCGGAGGCGGATTACCACGCCCACCGCATCGCCCTCGGCGTCCCCGAGGCCGGGCGCGACTTTCCCCTCGGCGACGCCTTCCCGCACGAGGCGTTGATGGACCAGCTCGGCGGCGTCGACTTCCGCAAGGGCTGCTATGTCGGCCAGGAGGTTGTCTCGCGGATGCAGCACCGCGGCACCGCCCGCACCCGGATGCTGCCCGCGACCTATCCCGAGGGCGAGGCGGCGGCGCCCGGCTCCGAGATCACCGCCGGCGCCAAGGTGCTCGGGCGGACGGGAAGCCAAGCCGCCGGGCGCGGCCTCGCGATGCTGCGCCTCGACCGGCTCGCCGACGCGATCGCGGCGGGCGAGCCCCTGCACGCCGACGGCAAGGTCCTCACCGTCGAGCGCCCGGCCTTCGCCAGCTTCGCGATGCCCGACGCCGCGGCCGGCTGAATGGCCGAGGCACCCCACGTCACTGAGCCTCATCACCCGGTCGAGGGTTTGATCCATCACCCGGACGGCTGCGCCCGGTGCTGGTGGGCCGGGCTCGATCCGCTCTACGTCGCCTATCACGACACGGAGTGGGGCATACCCGAGCGCGACGGGCGAGCGCTCTACGAGAAGCTGATCCTCGACGGTTTCCAGGCCGGTTTGTCGTGGATCACCATCCTGCGTCGCCGCGACGGCTTCCGCCGCGCCTTCGCCGACTTCCATCCCGAGGCCATCGCGCGCTTCACCGAGGCCGACGTCGCGCGCCTGATGCAGGATACCGGCATCATCCGGAACCGCGCCAAGATCGTCGGGACCGTCGCCGGCGCCCGCGCCTGGCTGCGGATCGAGGAGAGCGGACCGGGATTTTCGAAGTTCCTGTGGAACCACCTGCCTGAGGGTCTGCCGGTTCAGGGCATTGCCCGGACGCGAGGCGAGATCCAGACCGAGACGGACTTGTCTCGGCGCATCGCTAAAGCCCTAAAGGCGCAGGGCTTCACCTTCTGCGGGCCGGTGATCGTCCACGCCTTCATGCAGGCGGTGGGGATGGTGAACGACCACCTCGTCGGCTGCCATCGCCACGCGCCCTGCGCCGCGCTGGCGGAGGAGGACCGTTGAGCGCCGTGCAGCCGCGGGCCTGGCAGCGGATGCTGTCGGGCCGTCGCCTCGACCTGCTCGACCCCTCCCCGCTCGACATCGAGGTGGCCGACATCGCCCACGGGCTCGCCCGCGTGGCGCGCTGGAACGGGCAGACCGCCGGGCCGCACGTGTTCTCCGTGGCGCAGCACTCGCTGCTGGTCGAGGCGGTGGGCCGCCACCTCCTCCGGGCCTGCACCCCGGAGCAGGGCCTCGAACTGCTGCTGCACGACGCGCCCGAATACGTCGTCGGCGACATCATCTCCCCGCTCAAGGCGGCGATCGGCGACGCCTACAAGGGCGTCGAGCGGCGCCTGCTCGCCGCGATCCGTCGCCGCTTCGGCCTCGATGCCCCGACGCCGGCCTTCGCACGCCTGGTCAAGCGCGCGGACCGCGTCGCCGCCCACGCGGAGGCGGTGCGCCTCGCCGGATTCGCGCCGGACGAGGCGGCGCGCTATTTCGGCCGGCACGAGGACCTGCCCGAGCCCGTCCTCGCCCTGCTCGACCCCTGGCCGACCGCCGAGGCCCAGGCCCGCTACCTGGACCGCTTCGCGGCGCTGCAGGCGACCGCCTCCAAAACCTGACGGAAATCCCGGACCCGAGATGTCGACGCTTCACGTCTGCCCCCTGTCGCGCCTGACCGAGACCGTCGCCGCGACCGGGGCGAGCCACGTCCTGACGCTTGTCACGCCGCCGGCGACGCCGGCGCGGCCGGCGAGCATTGCCGAGGGCTGCCACGCGGTCGTCGGCGTCAGCGACATCGCGGTCGCCACGGACGGCTACGTGCTGCCGGCCGAGGACCATGTCCGCGCCATCCTCGACTTCGTCACGTCGTGGCCGCGCGAGAAGCCGATGGTGATCCACTGCTACGCCGGCATCAGCCGCTCGACCGCGGCCGCCTACATCGCCGCCTGCGCCCTCGACCCGGCGCGCGACGAAGTGGAAGCCGCCGCTTCCTTGCGCCTCGCCTCGCCGTCGGCCACGCCGAACCGCCTGTTCGTCGAGATCGCCGACCGCCTGCTCGGCCGCGACGGCCGTATGGTCGCCGCCATCGCCGCGATCGGCCGCGGCGCGGACGCGTTCGAGGGCGTCCCGTTCCGCTACGAACTCGGCTGACCGGGCCGATCCGCCGCCGTACCGGTGTGGCGCAAACGTCGCCGCAGCCTCGGAAAACCGCCGGTCGCACCCCACCCTGATCGTGCCCGGGGTTGTCGCGGTCGCCGCCTCCGCCTTAGAACCGCACCAAAGGATCCTGTAGGGATGACCGAAAGCCGACCCGACGCGACCGCGATCGCCGCCGACATGCCTTTCGAAAAGGCGCTGGAGCAGCTCGAGGACATCGTCCGCCGCCTGGAGAAGGGCGACGTGGCGCTCGACGAATCGGTGATGATCTACGAGCGCGGCGAGGCGCTGAAGCGCCACTGCGAGATGCTGCTGAAGCGGGCCGAGGCCCGTATCCAGCGCATCACCCTGACACCCGACGGGCGCGCCGAAGGCGTCGCACCCCTGGACGTCGACTGAGATGCGGAGCGTGCGCGCCCTGTGCCCTCGCTCCACGTCCGAGACTTGAGATGAGGCCGAACCCGTGACGCAGTCCCCCCCGATGCCGGCCCCCTCGATTTTGGACGGTTTGTCTGAGACGTCTGCGTTGCGTCTGTTGCCGGAGAGCGACCTTCCGGCGGTTGCGGAGGCGGTTCGGTCTGAGATGATCGAGACCGTGTCGGTGACGGGCGGGCA
>NZ_VRUW01000005.1:0-118706 GCF_008039475.1 Methylobacterium sp. WL12
TGGCGAGGCACTGGTTGTAGGCGAGGTCGTTCTTCAGGCGCTCGCATTCCCCGACCGAGCGCGGCGTCCCCTGGGCCTGGGCGGCGCCGCCGAGCCACAGGAGGAGCAACCCGGCGAGGGCGGGGGACGATTTCGGGAGGGGCATGAACGACATCTGCGAGGCGAGCGGCGCGGGTCGGCCGCTTCTCGCCCCCGAGTGCGGCGAAAACGCGGGCGGCCTCAGCGGTCGGGCCGTTCCATCCACTTGATCAGCGGCATCAGCGGGAAGATCCAGGCGATGCCCAGGATGCTGTAGAGCACGGTCTGGAGCAGGGGCGGGGCCTCGGCGATGCGGCTGTCGGCGAGAGCCATCGCCAGCGGCGCGTAGACGATGACGAAGCCCAGGATCCCGATCGTCCCGATCAGGGTGCGGGTGCGGCGGCGCATGCAATTCCCTCGTGCGAGCCCCGGGGGTAGCGCCGAGGCGCGACGATGGCAACGCGTCGGATCGGCGCCATCCCCTTGGCTTCCCTACGATTCGGGTGGCGTGCGGCAACGCCGGACGTTGCCGCGGGCGCCGGCTTTGCCTAACCCGGTGGCTCCCTCTCACCGATCCGAGCGACGACGCCCCGATGAGGCCTGCCGAATCCCCGCGCCGCGAAGGCGCCGTCCGCATCTGGCTCTACCTCCTCGCCGCCCTCGTGGTCGCGATGGTGGCGGTCGGCGGCGCGACGCGCCTGACCGGGTCCGGCCTGTCGATCACCGAATGGCGCCCCGTCACCGGCGTGGTGCCGCCGCTTTCGGCCGCCGACTGGGCGACCGAGTTCGAGAAGTACCGCGATACGCCCCAATACCGCATCCTCAACCAGGGCCTGGGCCTGTCCGACTTCAAGGTCCTGTACATCTGGGAATGGGGACACCGCCTGCTTGGGCGGATCGTCGGCCTTGTGTTCTTCCTGCCGCTGATCGCGTTCTGGTGGCGCGGCATGCTGAGCCGGCGCCTCGGGCTCGGCCTGCTGACGCTCGGAATCCTCGGGTCCGCGCAGGGGGCGATCGGCTGGATCATGGTGGCCTCGGGGCTGCAGCCCGGCATGACCGCGGTGGCGCCGATCAAGCTCGCCCTCCACCTCACCATGGCGAGCCTGATCCTGGCGGGCCTCGTGTGGCTCGCCGCCGGCGAGCGCAGCGCGGGCGTCGCCCCGGCCGCGCCGCGGCTGCGCGCGGTCGCGCTCGCCCTGCCGGCTCTGGTGCTCGCGCAGATCTTCCTCGGCGGGCTGGTGGCCGGCTCCCATGCCGGCCTCGTCCACAACACCTGGCCGACCATGGACGGCGCCCTGATCCCGCCGGCGGAGACCCTGTTCTCGGTGCGGCCCTGGATCGAGAACTTCGTCGACAACGTCACCCTGGTCCAGCTGAACCACCGGCTCACCGCCTACCTGCTCCTCGCCGTCGCCCTCGCGCACGCGGTCGACGCGCGGGTCGCCGCTCCGGCCAGCTCCGTGGCGCGCCGCGCCACCGGCGTCGCCGGTCTCGCCCTGGCGCAGGCCGGGCTCGGGATCGCGACGCTGCTCATGGCCGTGCCGCTCTGGGCGGCGCTTGCGCACCAGGTTCTGGCGATGGCCGTGCTGGTGATGGCCACCGTGCATGCGCGCCTGAGCCGCGGCCTCGTGCGCGCGTCCCGCGCCAGCGGGCCGGCGGTGGCGGCGTTCGGCTTCGAGGCGCTCGCAGGCCGGGGGGCCTGACGGAGCCTCGGAGACCTCTGACATCACCGGTTCAGGATGAAGATTGATCCTGAACGGTGGAAAAGTCGCGATCGACCGGGGCTGCGTGGTCTGCCGGTGGAACGAGTGTCATCGAAACGGCTTAGCCTTGACGCGTTGCAGGAGGCTGTGATGTTCCTGGCCGAAGATGGACGACCGGTCGGTCTGACCTGGCACTACACCCCGCGCGAGATCGTCGCCGACGGGGTGGTCCACGGCCTCGGCGTGCTCCTCGGCCTCGCCGGTGCGGTCGCCCTCATCTCGATGGCGCTGACCGAGCATCTCGGCCTATCCGAGCGGATCGCGGTGGCGGTCTACGCCACCGCACTGGTCTCGATGCTGGCGGTCTCGGCGACCTACAACCTCTACCCCGTCGGCCGGCGCAAATGGTTGCTTCGCCGGGCCGACCACGCGCTGATCTACCTGATGATCGCCGGCACCTACACGCCGCTCGTCGCCCTCGTCGGGACCGGGCCGATGGCCTGGGGGCTCCTCGCCTTCGTCTGGATCGTGGCCGGGATCGGCATCGCCGTGAAGCTGCTGCTGCCCGGCCGCTTCGACCGGCTGTCGATCGGCCTCTATCTGCTGCTGGGCTGGTGCGGCCTGTTCGCCTACGAATCCGTGATCGCGGCCCTGCAGCCGACCGCCCTATGGATGCTCGCCGTCGGCGGCCTGCTCTACTCGGTCGGCGTCATCTTCCACGTCTGGCGCAAGCTGCCGTTCCAGAACGCCATCTGGCACGCCTTCGTGCTCGCCGCGGCCGCCTGCCACTACGGCACGGTCTGGTCGAGCCTCGCCGGCGCCTCGGCGACCTGAACGGCGAGCGGGTCGGCGCCTTACGGCGCCACCGTCCAGGGGCTGATAATCCGCATCGAGGCCTGCTGCGGCACGAGCGTCGCGGGGGTGCGCGGGGTGCTCTTCAGGCGCTCGACGAACTTCCGGGCCTGGTCGGCCGGCAAGGCCGAGGCCGGCGCCATCAGCGCCGCGAGCTGCTTGCGGGTGCCGCGGTCGACGTAGGTCGAGCGCTCCACCGGGACGAAGTCGCGCATCGTGTGCGCCGCGTCGGGATCGCCGGTGAAGACGCGGGCGCCGGTGTTCAGGACCACGATGTCGCCGGGGCGCAGAGTCTCGTCCTTCATCAGGGCGGCGACGGCGCCGCCCTTCATGTCGATCGGCTTCTGGCGATCGGTGATCCGCACCTTCAACGGCTCCGAGGCGGGCAGGGCGGCGTAGCGGATCCGCGGACGCGGCGCGGCGGCCCGGCGGCTGCGGTGACGGATCTGGGCCCCGGCGTAGGCGGGCTGGCTCGGCTCGGGCGCCTGCACGGCCGGCCGCGCCCCGCCGAATAAGGCCTCGAAGAAGCCGATCTCCGCCGCTTGGGCCTGGGCGCCGCCGCCTGCGACGAGGCCGCCGGCGATCACCACGGCGAGGGCGCGACGGTTCAAGGACGACGTCATCGATCCCTCCGAGGATGCTCGAGCATTGGAAATGGGGCGCACCGCACGGCGCGTGCGCTGCGACACCCCCTCAACGACAACTTAAGCGCGACAGTTCCGCGGACATTGCACGCAACGTCGGCAGGTCGGCTCGGTGTGTCAGTGCGGGAGGCGGGCTCGTGAGGGCGAGCGTGCGACGAGCCTACGAGAGGCGCTCGCGTCGGGGTCGGATTGCGTTCGCGCCGTCCTCGTTCGGGTTCTCATGCCCCGTTCGAGTCGTGCATTCGGGTCGGGACGTGGCGCCCGGCGTCAGGCCGGCGCGGCCTGCTCGCCCTCGCCGATGCAGTCGAGCGCGCGCTCGACGGCCCCGACCGCGTCGAGCAGGTGCTGGACCGTGCGCTCGACCTCGAGGGCCGGGCGGCCCATGGCGGCGGCGCGCGCGCTCACATCCTCGAGCTGTTCGAGCAGCGTGAGGAGGTCGCCGGCGACGGCGACGACCTCGCACCGGGCGAGTTGCTGCACGGGGGTGCGCGGGCGGAAGGGCAGGACGTTGCTCATGAAGGCTTTCGGCTCATCCCGGCGGTTGTCGCCGGAACGCGGCCGCTTGGCCAGGGTTGTGGGGCGGCTCCTCCACACGAATGCCCCGGTTCGCGGCCGCAAAGCCACGCCGTGGTGACTTTTCCGTGGCCATCCGACATCGGATCCCCGGCAACCGCTTTACGCGAGCGGCACCGCCTTGACGCGGCCACACCGGCCCGACACCTCCGCCGGCACCGGCGATTCCCGCGCCTCCCTCACGATGACGCCCCAGGAACCTGCGATGCGCCCCGTCCCGACCCTTCGGACCCTTGCTCCCCTCGCCCTCGCGGCCGCCCTGCTCGGCGGCCTCGCCGCCTGCAACAGCGTCGACGGCCCCGACAGCCGCAGCGGCCTGGCGGAGACCTTCAACACCGACAACTACCGGCGCTCGAACGACACCAACGGCACCCAGACCCGGCCCGACGTGAACCGCCTGTACACGCAGCCCTCGATGCCCTCGATCGTGAATCGCGGCTACTGATCCGCCGGCGTCTCCGATCGTTCGGGCCGGTCCCCGCGCCGCCTTCCGCGGTGCGGGGCGAGGCCCCGGGGGCGCTCAGCGCTTGGCGAGGGCGTCGGCGAAGGCCGCGATGCGGTTGCGGGCGTAGGTCGGCAGGCCGGCGCTGATCGAGGTGCCGGTGTTGAAGCTCGAGTTGCCCATCAGCACCTGCGCCGGCAGCAGGTTCCTCAGCACGGGCACGCGGGCGTATTCCGCCTTGCGGTCGAGCACGTCGCCCTTGATCGCCAGCGCCATGTAGGTGGTGACGACGGTCTTGGTCGGGTCGTTCGGCATCGGCTGGAACACCGCCAGGAACTTGCCGAAGCGCAGGATCTGGTTGACCCAGAAGATCGTCTGCTCGAGCCCGCCCGTCACCGTGGTGTCGACCTTGGTCAGCGCCCCCAGGCTCGCGGCCCGGTCGGGCGGTAGGGTGCGCAGCTCGCTCTGGAACGAGACGAACTCGGCGATCTTCTTGGCGCCGCCCTCCTCCAGCTTGTTGGCGAGCTTCACGCCCAGCGGCAGCTTGCCCTCCAGGTCGTAGCGCGACTCGATGCACACCGTGCCCGGCTCGCACCACGGCCGGTCGGGACGGCGGGCGAAGGCCGCGGCCGGGTCCTTCGTCGGCGTCACGTCGGCGGGGTCGAGCGCCTTGTGCTTGATCGCCGGGTCCATCGCCTGCACGAAGCCGAGCTGCGCCAGCGCCGACAGGTCGATCGCCTCGGCGGGCCGTGCCACCACGAAGCGCCCCTCGGCGACGTAGACCTTCAGCGCCTCGTGCCGCGGCTTGGCGACCCCGTTCACGGTGGTGGTGTAGTCCGGCTCCTTGTAGCCGGGGAAGGGCGAGAGCGCGGCCGCCTCCACCGGCTTGGTCCGCACCCAGTCGAGGTAGGGCGTCAGCCCGTTCTCGGGCGCCGAGGGGGTGTCGCGGTGGTCGCTCACCAGGATCGTCCCGGGCTTCAGCGTGGTCGGGTCGACGGCGGCGACCGAGGCGACCTCCCGGATGCGCCCGGCCGTCGCGGCCGTCGCGGCCGTCGCGGCCATGCCCGGTTGCGCCGGCGAGGGGGGCGTCGCCTGGGCCATCGCGGACGGGACGCCCGCGAGCACGAGCAGGGGCAAGGCAAGGCGAACGGGTCGCTGCAGCAGCACGGAAGGACCTCGAAGGGGAGAAGGGAGGGGCGGCGTCAGTAGCGCGGGTCGTCGCCGAACAGGTAGTCGGGATCGCGGCGGCGCGGGCGCAGGTCGTCGTCGCCGAAGGGCGAACGCGCGGTCTGGCCGGGCCAGGGCCGGTAGCCGCCCTCGACGTCGCCCTGCGCCCGCCGGCTGCGGAGCGCCGGGCGGCGGTCGCCGAACGGGTCGAGCAGGTCGGCGTCGGGGGCGCGGTTGCCGTAGGCGTCGCCGGCCACGTCCGCGCCGTCCTCGGTCCCCGAGAGGTCGCCGTCCTCCGCGTCCGGCCGCATCGCGTAGGCGTTCTCGCGCGGCAGCAGCTTGTACTGCGTGTCGGCCATGCGGCCGTCGGCGGCCTTGCGGAAGTGCTCGGTGAACCCGCCGCCCGCGACGCGCTGCCCGCTGCGCGGGTCGATCGAGACGTCGACGAGCATCTGACGCGCCTCGGGGGAGGGCGGGGCGAGCGCGGTCTTGGCCACCCCGTTGGCCCAGGCCGCCTGGAAGATCGCCGACGCGATCGGCACGGAGACGTGGCCGCCGGTCTGGCCGCGGCCGAGCGTCTTGCGGGTGCCGTCGGCGTTGTCGTAGCCGACCCAGACCACCACCGTGACCTCGTTGGTGAACCCGGCGAACCACGCGTCGTTCTCGTTCTCCGAGGTGCCGGTCTTGCCGGCGACGAACTGCGAGACCCGCGACAGGGCCGCCGCGGTGCCGTGGTTGGTCACGCCCTGGAGCATGGTCTTGAGCTGGTAGAACGCCACCCGGTCGGCCGAGCCGATCCGCACCGGCTCGCGGGCGGCGTGGGCGTAGACGGGCGTGCCGTCGCGCTCGATCCCTTCGAGGGCGTAGGGCGCGGTGCGCGCGCCCTCGTTGGCGACCGCGGCGTAGAAGCCGGCGAGATCGATCATCCGCACCGGCTGGGCGCCGAGCACGAACGGATAGTACGGCTCGCAGGCCGCGTAGATCTGCGCCTCCAGCGCGATGTCGCAGACGCGCTTGAGGCTGGCCGGCGCCTTGTCCGCGATGCCGCCCTGGAGCAGGCGGGCGGTGACGAGGTTCTTCGAGAATTCCAAGCCCCGCCGCAAGGTCGTCGGCCCGGAGCCGCCGCCGTCGTAGTTCTTCGGCGACCAGCTGTCGCCGACCCCGCCGATCGGAGGCAGGGTCACGGGCGCGTCCATCACCAGGGTGTTGGGCTGGAGCCCGGCGTTGAGGGCCGCGAGGTAGGTCAGCGGCTTCAGGGTCGAGCCCGGCTGGCGCACCGCCTGCGTCACGCGGTTGAGCTGGCTCGCCGGATAGGAGAACCCGCCGGCCATCGCCAGGATGCGCCCCGTTCGGTTCTCCAGCACCAGAGCCGCACCCTGCACGGACGGCTTCACCCGGATCTCGGCACGAAGGCCCTTCTCGTCACGAGGCCCCGTGCCCTCGCGCAGCTTCACCCGGACGACGTCGTAGGGCTGCAGCTTGCCCCGCGCGATGCCGGGATCGAGCGACGCGACGCGGCCGTCGCCGAGCCCGACCTTCACGCCGTTGCGGCCGGTCTCCAGCACCACGGCGAGCGGCCAGCGCACGTCGTAGAGCACCGGCCGGGCGCTCTCGAGCGCGCGCAGCCACACGGGCTTCCCGGCCGGCGCGGCGACGGTCGCCTTCCCGCGCGCCGGCCTGCCGACGGGCGCCTTCGCCTCGGCAGGCTTGATCTCTGTAGGTTTGGCCTCCGCACCGGTGACGCCCGGCAGCGATTGCGGCGCGGCCTCGGGGGCGGGGACCGCCGCCTGGAGCTTGCGCACGCTCTCAGTGAGGTTGAACTCCGGCCCCGGATAGGTCTGGCGCCCGGTGCCGCGCTCGTAATTCGCCAGCCCGTCCTGCAACGCGCCCTCGACCGCCCGCTGCAGCCCGGCGTTGATCGTCGAGCGCACGGTGAAGGAGTGGGCGGTGAGCGAATCCAGCCCGGCGAAGGTGCGGGCCTCGCGGGTGAGGTGGTCGACCACGTAGAACCCGGAATCGCGCCGCGCGGTCTCGACCGGCTTCAGCCCGAGGTCGGAGGCGACGGCCGCCGCCATCTCGGCCTCGGTGATCGCCCCCTCCTCCTTGAGGCGAGCGAGGACGTAGGCGCGGCGCTCGCGGGCGCGCTCGGGGTACTTGTCGGGGCTGTAGAAGTTCGGCCCCTTGGGCATGCCGGCGAGCAACGCCGCCTCGGGCAGGGTGAGTTGCCCGACCGACTTCCCGAAATAGCTCCTGGCGGCCATCTCGATGCCGTAGGCGCCGCGGCCGAGATAGATCCCGTTGAGGTAGAGCCCGAGGATCTGCGGCTTGCCGAGGATGCGCTCCAGGCGGGAGGCGACGATCATCTCGCGGATCTTGCGCTCGTAGGTGACGTCGTCGCCCACCGAGAGGTTCTTCACCACCTGCTGCGTGATGGTCGAGCCGCCGGCCGGCCGGCCGGGGGCGGCGAGGTTGCCGATGAAGGCGCGGATCACCCCCCGCTCGTCGATGCCGTGGTGGCTCTCGAAGCGCTTGTCCTCGGCGGCGATGAAGGCTTGTCGGACCAGCGGCGGCACGTCGGCGATCGGCACGACGAGGCGGCGGCCGTTCGGCTCGAAGGTTTCGGCGAAGGGCTTGCCCGAGGCGTCGAGGATGCGGGTCATGCCCGGCAGCGCCTTGTCGCGCAGGGCCTCGGCGGTCGGCAGGTCGGTGGTCGCGCGGTTGTAGAACTCGATCACCTCGCGGGCGTCGAACGGCGAGCCCTTCGGGTTCTCGCCCTTGCAGAACTGCTTGTAGCTCGTGTTCAGCTCGCCGATGTCGAGCCCGTGCAGGATCTTCGGCGCCGCCGGCCCGGCCACGGCCGTCGGATCCTCCATCGCGGTGGAAATCAGCTCGTCGAGGTTGATGTCCTCGATGTCGAAGGCCTTTCGCATGTGCGCGCAGCCGTCGCGCAGGATCTGAACGACCTGCGGACCGTCCACGGCCGGGTCGAACTGGGTCTTCAGCGCCTCGGGCTTGGTCGTGACCTGGCTCAGCGTCAGGGCGGTCGCGAACAGCTTGATCAGGATGGTGTTCATGCGATCCGGGGCACCGGCACGGCTGGGTTTCTCAGCGCACGCCGACCTTTGGCGCGGGCGGCTGAACAGGGCGTGCACAACGCGGCTGTTTTAAGGAGCCTCCCAGGCTCGGGGCTTGCGTGCGGCAGCGTATTGACGCCTCGTATGGACACGTTACGGTGAGGTGCGATGTTCGAGTGGGACGAGGCCAAGCGCCGGACGAATCTGCTCAAGCATCGGCTCGACTTCCGAGATGCGGCTGCCCTCTTCGATGGCAGACCGCGGCGAGAGACGCCAGTTCACGGTCGCGATCCTGGACGACCTGTTCGTCACTCTGATCTGGACATGGCGGAGCGAGACGCGGCGAGCGATCTCGATGAGGAGAGCACGCAATGGAGAGCGGGAAGCGTATCGTCAGCTATTCCTCCGCGGAACTGAAGGCGATGGTTGAGCGCGGGGAGAGCGAGACCGACTGGGAGGCCGTGAAAGCCATGACCGATGTCGAGGCCGCGATCGCGTCCGATCCCGACGAGGCGGGGCTGGAGATCGACTGGAGCAAGGCGGTCTTCCACCCCGAGTCGCGCAAGAAGCCGATGACGATCCGGCTCGACGCCGACGTGCTGGCCTTCTTCCAGGGCCAGGGACGCGGGTACCAGACCCGGATCAACGCCGTGCTGCGCGCCTACATGGAACACGCGCGGAAGTAGCCGTCCGTCCGTTCCGTCGCCGCGCCCGGACGCCGCGGCCCCTTCGACCCCGACGAGGGCCACGCGCATGATCAACGACCTCTGGTACAAGAACGCGGTGATCTACTGCCTGTCGGTCGGCACCTTCATGGATGCCGACGGGGACGGGATCGGCGATTTCGCCGGGCTGGAGCGGCGGCTCGACTATCTCCAGGGGCTCGGCGTCACCGCGGTCTGGCTGATGCCGTTCCAGCCCTCGCCGAAGCGCGACGGCGGCTACGACATCGCCGACCATTACGGGGTCGACCCGGCCTACGGCTCGCTCGGCGACTTCGTCGCCTTCACACACGCCGCCAAGCAGCGCGGCCTGCGGGTGCTGATCGACCTCGTGGTCAACCACACCTCGGACCAGCACCGCTGGTTCCAGTCCGCGCGCTCCGACCCGGATTCGCCCTACCGCGACTGGTACGTCTGGTCGAAGGAGAAGCCGGCCACGGCCTCCGAGGGCATGGTGTTTCCCGGTGTCCAGAAGACGACCTGGACCTGGGACGCGCAGGCCAAGGCCTACTACTTCCACCGCTTCTTCGACTTCCAGCCCGACCTGAACACGGCCAACCCCGCGGTGCTGGCCGAGATCCTGAAGATCATGGGGTTCTGGATCGAGCTCGGGGTCTCGGGCTTCCGCATGGACGCGGTGCCCTTCGTCATCGCGCGCAAGGGCGCCGACGTGGCGGGTGCGCCGACCGAGCAGTTCGACATGCTGCGCGACTTCCGCGAGTTCCTGCAATGGCGCAAGGGCGACGCGATCATCCTGGCCGAGGCCAACATCCTGCCCAAGCAGGACCTCGACTACTTCGGCGACGACGCCGACCGCATGCACATGATGTTCAACTTCCAGATCAATCAGGCGACGTTCTACGCGCTGGCCGGCCACGACGCGCGGCCGCTGGCCAAGGCGATCGAGCGGACGAAGCCGCGCCCGCTCTCGTGCCAGTGGGGCATCTTCCTGAGGAACCACGACGAGCTCGACCTCGGCCGCCTGACCGAGAAGCAGCGCCAGACCGTCTTCGAGGAATTCGGCCCCGAGAAGGGGATGCAGCTCTACGACCGCGGCATCCGCCGCCGCTTCGCGCCGATGCTCGACGGCGACCCGCGCCGCATCCGCCTGGCCTACTCGCTGATGTTCACCCTGCCCGGCACGCCGGTGCTGCGCTACGGCGACGAGATCGGCATGGGCGACGACCTGTCCTTGAAGGAGCGCGACTGCGCCCGCACGCCGATGCAGTGGACCCCGGAGGCCCAGGGCGGCTTCACCCGGTCGGCGACGCCGACCATGCCGCCGATCGACCACGGCCCCTACGGCTACGCCCACGTCAACGTCGCCGACCAGCGCCACGACCCGGGCTCGCTCCTCAACTGGATGCAGAGCGTCATCCGCCTGCGCAAGGAGGCGCCGGAGATCGGCTGGGGCGACGTCACCGCCCTCGAGACCGGCCGGCCGGCGGTGCTGGCGCTCCGCTACGACTGGCGCGGCAACGCGGTCCTGTGCGTGCACAACCTCGGGCCCGGCCCGACCGAACTCGCTCTCGACACCGGCGTCGCCGCGCCGGACGGCCTCGTGCTCGTCGACCTGCTCACCGGCGCGCGGAGCGAGGCGGACGAAGACGGGCGCCACTGCCTGTACCTGGAGGGCTACGGCTACCACTGGTTCCGGGTCGGCGGCCTCGACGCGCTCCTGAAGCGCAAGCCGACCTGAGCGGCGCGGACGCCTCGCGCTTGCGCCCCCGGCAGGGTAGGGGGGAGCACGAAGCGAGATGCCGATGCCCCGACGCCACCCTCTTTCGCCCGATGCGACCATCGCGGACGTGCTGCCCGACCTGCAGGACGGCGAGGCCTACCTTCGCGCCGTGCTCGCCACCATGCGGATGTGCCAGAAGCATTTCGGCGACGCCGCGGTGCGGATCGGCGTCACCGCCAAGGGCGGACCGCCCTCGTACCGGATCGACCGCCCGGCGCCGGACGGCGCGGAGGGGCGGGTGCTGTTCGGCGCCTATGGCGGCCGGTCGCACGACCGCTTCACCCAGGTGAACACCGCCGAGACCCGATGGAGCAGCCGGGCGCTCGGCATGGCCGAGATGCTGGCGCTCCACGACGGGTTCCGCCGGCCGAAGGGCGGCGCGTCAGAGTAAGGCGCCGGGCGCGCGTCAGAACCGCAGCCGCATCCCGGTCATGAAGGTCCGCGGCGGCCCGGCGAAGATCGCCCCGCTCGTGCCGGCCAGGACGGCGCGGCCGTTCTGCAGGCCGGTGACGGCGTTGAGGGAATTGGCGAGCGGGTTGGCGGCGCCGACAGTGGCCGTGTCGAACACGTTGCGGACCTCGCCGTAGAGGTCGAGGCGCCGGGCGTAGCCGACGAGCGCCGTCGCGTAGTGGACGTTGAGGTTCAGGACCGCGAAGCCCGGCACCCGCAACAGGTTGGCGTTGTCGAGGAAGAAGCCGTCCTGCATCACCGCTTCGGCGTAGGCGCCGAGGCCGGCGAGCGGCCCGGCCGGCACGTCGTAGCCGATCCGGGCGAGGACCTGGTGCTCCGGCACCCCGACGATGCGATTGCCGGCCCGGTCGAACGCGGCGGCGAAGGCGCCGGCCGCCAGTCGCTCGACGAAGCGGGTGTAGACCTGGGCGTCGAAGCTGTAGGCCAGCGTCCCCCGCCAGCCCGAGCCGAGGGCCGCCTCCGCTCCGAGCTCGATGCCGCGGTGCTCGGAGGCCGGCACGTTGAAGGTGTAGGACAGGAGCCCCGCCCCCGGGGATTGGCCGACCAGCTCGTTGCGGAAGAACTCGTAGAATCCGGTGAGGCTGACGCGCACGCCCGCCAGCGGCGACCATTCCGCGCCGAGGTCGAAGCCGAGGTTCTCCTGGGGCCGGAGCCCGGTGTTCGAGCCGGGGATGCCGGCCGGCGTGACGAACAGGTTGCCCACCGACGGGGTCGCGTAGCCGGTGGCGACCCGCCCGCGCAGGGCCCAGTCCGCATCCGGCCGGTAGACGAGGACGAGCTCGGGCGCGACGTTGACGTAGGCCGGGTCGACCGGGGTGACCGCGGAGGCGGCGCCGGCCTCCGTGTAGGCGAAGGTGGTGTTGCGCCCGGAGATCGCGGTGCGCGTCGCGCCGACCCCGAGCACGGCGGTCCAGCGGTCGGACACGGCGATCTCGGCCCGCGCCCGGCCGCCGAGGTTCTCCTGCGTCGCCTCCTGCAGGCCGACCAGCGCGCCGAGCCGCGGGCCGCCGAAGGCCGCCCGGTTGAAGGTCGGCGCGCGGATGTCGATGGTGTCGTAGCCCAAGGCCAGGAAGCCGGTGGCGGCGAGCCCGAACAGCTCGCCGCGCCGGGTCAGGTCGGCGGCGAGGTTGACCGACGGCAGGCTGGCGCGGCCGGCCTGCACGTAGAACCGCTGGTCGTAGGAGCGCGCGTCGTAGCCGGCCTGGACGCGCCAGGTCGTCTGCGCGTCCACGTCGTGCTCCCAGCGCCCGGCGACGACCGTGCGGCGGTCGTCGCGCCCGAACCCGCCCTGGTCGGCGGTCACCGCCACGGTGCGGCCGGAGACGCCGTTGCGCAGGAGCGCGACCGTCGCGCAGCCGGGCGCGGCGGCGGACGCGGTCTCGCAGCCGCGCTGGTACGGGTTGAGGGTGAACTGGTTCAGCGACGCGCGCACCGGCAGCCCGGCGGAGACGTGGTTGTCGATCACCTTGAGGGTGAAGCGGTCGTCCGCGCTCGGCGTCCAGCTCGCCAGCAGGTTCACGGTCTGGGTGTCGAAGCTCGAATGGCCCTGGTAGCCGTCGCCGCGCGCGTCGCTGGAGAACAGGCTGATCTCGAACGGGCCGCTCGCCTGGCCGACGGCGAAGGCGCTGTTCAGGGCGCCGAAGCTGCCGGCGTCGACCGCGACCTCGTAGCCGTCGATCTCCCGGCCGGTGCGGGTGCGGAACGCCAGCGCGCCGCCGCTGGCGTAGTTGCCGAACAGCGCCGATTGCGGCCCGCGGAACACGTCGATGCGGGAATAGGCGCGGGGGTCCGACAGGTCGAAGCGCGAGGCGCCATCGGCCTGCGTCACCAGGAACCCGTCCTCCAGCACCACCATGTTGCGGGTGATGCCGGTGGAGCGGGCGTTGTTGCCGCGGATCGAGATCACCACGTCGCGGCCGCCGAGCCCCTGGCGGACGGTGACGCCGGGGCTGTTGGCGAGCACCGCGCCGATCGTCGTCGGCGGCCGGTCGTCGATCGTGCCGGCGCGGCCGAGCGACGTCACCACCTGGCCGACCGGGTTCTCGATCGGAGCCGGCGCCGACCCGGGCGGAGCGGATACGCCGAAGGTGCGGGCCAGGAGGGCGCGGCTCGCGCCGGCGGGGGCCTCGCTCGTCACCGTCAGCGCGTCGAGGGTGACGCCGTCCTCGGCCCGCTCCCGGGCCACCGCCGCGGACGGGAGCTGGGCCAGGGCCAGCGCCAGGGCCGGCGCGATCCGCCGGGCGCGGGCGCTTGGCCCCGGATGCCGGAACGCCCTCATTCGACGCGCGGCGCGGCCGGCGGCCGTGCGGCGGCGTCGAGGAGTGCGGGCGGCACGGACACAGGCACGGGCGGATCCGCGGGACGACATAGGATTGCGCACAAGGTTGTATCGGTTGCGCGGTCAACCAACCAGCGGAGTCCGGCGGGGCGCCGGTGAATCGGCCCGGCCGTCGCATTTCGGATACAAGCGTCCGTGGGGTGCGGCTCGATCCGATACGGGCTAGAACGTGTGGACCTCGCGCCCTCCAGTTTCGTGAACGGACGACCATGCCAGGCACGCCCCGCGTCGGGATCATCCCGGTGACGCCCTTCCAGCAGAACTGCACCCTGATCTGGGACGCGGCGACCAAGGTCGGCGCCGTCGTCGACCCCGGCGGCGACCTCGACCGGATCGAGGCGGCCATCGCCGAGCAGGGCGTGCGCGTGGAGAAGATCCTGCTGACGCACGGGCACATCGACCATGCCGGCGGCGCGGCCGAGCTGCGCGAGCGCCTGGGCGTGCCGATCGAGGGCCCGCACGAGGCCGACCGCTACCTGCTCGACTCGCTGCCCGAGACCGGCGCCAACTACGGCATCGACGGCGCCCGCGTCGTGACGCCGGACCGCTGGCTCGACGAGGGCGACGCGGTCACCGTCGGGCCGTTGGCCTTCGACATCCTGCACGCGCCGGGACATTCGCCCGGCAGCGTGGTCTTCGTCAGCCGCGACGCGCGCTTCGCGCTGGTCGGCGACGTGGTGTTCAAGGGCTCGGTCGGACGCACCGACCTGCCGGGCGGCAACCACGACCAGCTCATCCGCGCGATCCTGGAGAAGGTTCTGCCGCTCGGCGACGACCTCGCCTTCATCCCCGGCCACGGCCCCACCGGGACGCTCGGCGAGGAACGGGTCTCGAACCCGTTCCTGCAGGGTTGAGCGCGATGGAACAGCGCCCCCTCGGCCGCTCCGGCCTCGCCGTCGCCCCCCTGTGCCTCGGCGCCAACGTCTTCGGCTGGACGGCCGACGAGACCACGTCGTTCGCGATCCTCGACCGCCTGGTCGAGGCGGGCCTGAACTTCGTCGACACGGCCGACGTCTACTCGCGCTGGGCGCCCGGTCATGCCGGCGGCGAGTCGGAGGCGGTGATCGGGCGCTGGTTCGCCGCGCGCGGCCTGCGCGACAGGATCGTGCTGGCGACCAAGGTCGGCATGGACATGGGCGAGGGCCGCACCGGCCTTGCGCCCGCGCGCATCGCCGAGGCCTGCGAGGCGTCGCTGCGCCGGCTGCGGACCGACCGGATCGACCTGTACCAGTCGCATGCGGACGACGCGGCGACCCCGCAGGAGGAGACGCTGCGCGCCTACGAACGCCTGATCCAGGCGGGCAAGGTCCGGGCGGTCGGCGCCTCGAACTTCTCGGCCGTTCGCCTGCGCGAGGCGCTGGCGATTTCGGAGCGCGAGGGCCTGCCGCGCTACGAATGCCTGCAGCCCGATTACAGCCTCGCCGAGCGCGGCTACGAGGCCGATCTCGCGCCCCTGTGCCGCGAGGCGGGGCTCGGCGTCATCGGCTACTTCTCGCTGGCGGCCGGCTTCCTCACGGGCAAGTACCGCTCGGCGGAATCCGCCGCCGGCCGCGCCCGCGAGAACCGGGTTTCCAAGTACTTGACGCCGAAGGGCTTTGCGCTGCTGGGCGTCCTCGACGCGGTCGCCGCCGAGCACGACGCCACCCCGGCGCAGGTGGCGCTCGCCTGGATCATGGCCCGGCCCGGCGTCACCGCGCCGATCGCCAGCGCGACCTCGACGGCCCAGCTCGACGAGCTCGTCGGCGCCGTGACCCTGCGGCTTTCGCCGGACGCGGTCGCCCGGCTCGACGCGGCGACGGCGGGCGGGATTCAGGCCTAACCCGGCGTTAACGCCGCCCGGTCAGAACACAGGAACGAGCTTGGCCGTGCGTGCCCGGAAACGATGCAATTTCAAGGCGGAACGCCTATATGAGGCGGACTGATCGAATCGCAGGCGGGGCTGCTCCCAAGCGGGCGCCGGACCCTCGCGCTCAGACCCGCCTGCCCGAGGACCTTGATGTCTAACCAGAACCCGAACGACCCGTCCCAGGGCGCCGTGCCACCCGCCGAGTTCGTCGACGCCTACGGCGCGGAATCGATCCGCGTGCTCAAGGGCCTCGATGCGGTGCGCAAGCGCCCCGGCATGTATATCGGCGACACCGACGACGGCTCGGGCCTCCACCACATGGTCTACGAGGTGGTGGACAACGCCATCGACGAGGCGCTGGGGGGGCACGCCGACCTCGTCACCGTGACGCTGAACGCCGACGGCTCCTGCACCGTCTCGGACAACGGCCGCGGCATCCCGGTGGACATCCACAAGGAGGAGGGCGTCTCGGCGGCCGAAGTCATCATGACCCAGCTGCACGCCGGCGGTAAGTTCGACCAGAACTCCTACAAGGTCTCGGGCGGCCTGCACGGCGTCGGCGTCTCGGTCGTCAACGCCCTGTCGCAATGGCTGCGCCTGCGCATCTGGCGCAACGGCAAGGAGCATACGATGGAGTTCCGCCACGGCGACGCCGTGGCTCCGCTCAAGGTGGAGGGCCCCGGCGAGGGGCGTAAGGGAACCGAGGTCAGCTTCCTGCCCTCGACCGACACCTTCACGATGATCGAGTTCGACTTCGCGACGCTGGAGAAGCGCCTGCGCGAGCTCGCCTTCCTCAATTCCGGCGTCCGGATCGTGCTCACCGACGCGCGCCACGCCGAGCACCGGCGCGAGGAGCTGTACTACGAGGGCGGGATCGAGGCGTTCGTGCGCTACCTCGACCGCTCGCGCAAACCCATCGACGGGGTCAGCAAGCCGGTGATGGTGCGCGCCGAGCGCGACGGCATCCGCGTCGAGGTGGCGTTGTGGTGGAACGACTCGTTCAACGAGACCGTGCTGCCCTTCACCAACAACATCCCGCAGCGCGACGGCGGCACCCACATGGCTGGCTTCCGCGCCGCGCTGACCCGCCAGGTCACCGGCTACGCGGAATCCTCCGGCATCGCCAAGCGCGAGAAGATCACCCTCACCGGCGAGGATTGCCGCGAGGGCCTGACCGCAGTGATCTCGGTGCAGGTCCCGGACCCGAAGTTCTCGTCCCAGACCAAGGACAAGCTCGTCTCCTCCGAGGTCCGCCCGGCGGTGGAGAACGTGCTCAACGAGGGCCTGTCGAACTGGCTCGAGGAGAACCCGTCCCAGGCCCGCTCGGTGATGAGCAAGGTGATCCTGGCCGCCTCCGCCCGCGAGGCCGCGCGCAAGGCCCGCGAGACCGTGACCCGCAAGGGCGCGCTCGACATCGCCTCGCTGCCGGGCAAGCTCGCCGACTGCCAGGAGCGCGACCCGAGCAAGTGCGAGATCCTGCTGGTCGAGGGCGACTCGGCCGGCGGCTCGGCCAAGCAGGGCCGCGACCGGACGTTCCAGGCGGTGCTGCCGCTGCGGGGCAAGATCCTCAACGTCGAGCGCGTGCGCGCCGACCGGATGCTGGGCTCGGCCGAGATCGGCACTCTGATCACCGCGTTGGGGGCCGGGATCGGGCGGTCCTCGACCGACCGCGAGGGCTTCAACCCGGACAAGCTGCGCTACCACCGCATCATCATCATGACCGACGCGGACGTGGACGGCTCGCACATCCGCACCCTGCTGCTGACCTTCTTCTTCCGGCAGATGCCGGAGCTGATCGAGCGCGGGCACCTCTACATCGCCCAGCCGCCGCTCTACAAAGCCGAGCGCGGCCGCAAGGCGCTCTACCTCAAGGACGAGCGCGCACTCGAGGACTACCTGATCGACCAGGGCGTCGAGGGCGCAACGCTGACGCTGGCGTCGGGCGCCGCGTTCGGCGGGCCGCAGCTCAAGACCCTGGTCGAGGAGGCCCGCGCCTTCCGCGGCATCCTGCTGAACCTCCACACGCGCTACGACCGCTCGGTCGTCGAGCAGGCGGTGCTGGCCGGCGCGTTCCGGCCGGAGGCGGCCGAGCATGCCGGCGAGGCCGAGGTGCTGGCCGACGTGACGGCCAAGCGCCTCGACGCCATCGCCGACGACATCGAGCAGGGCTGGCAGGGCGAGGCGGCCGACGGCGGCTACGTCTTCGGGCGGACGCTGCGCGGCGTGCGCCAGGTCGCGACGCTGGACGCCGGCCTGATCGCCTCGCAGGAGGCGCGGCGCCTGGTCGACCGCGCCGACGCGCTCCGCGAGATCTACGGCGAGCCGGTGACGTTCTCGCGCAAGGGCGAGTCGACGGTCCTGCACGGGCCGGCCGCCCTGTTCGAGGCTGTGATGGCCTTCGGCCGCAAGGGGCTGCAGCTCCAGCGCTACAAAGGCTTGGGCGAGATGACCGCGCAGCAGCTCTGGGAGACGACACTCGACCGCGACATCCGCTCGCTGCTCCAGGTGAAGGTCAAGGATACCGAGGAGGCCGGCGACCTCTTCGTCAAGCTGATGGGCGACGTGGTCGAGCCCCGCCGCGAGTTCATCCAGGAGAACGCGCTGAGCGTGGCGAACCTCGACGTGTAAGACTTATCCAGGGTGCGGCGGCGGTCGAACCACGGAACGCCGCAGGTTCGCCGAGATGTCTCGGCGTGGCCGCACTCTTCAGATCTGAAAGCGATCCCGCCTTTTCCACAGGAGAATAAGTCTCTCGTCGAGCAAGTCATAACCTTGCTCAGCGTCGGTCGGACGTTTTGACTTGGGAAAACTTGAATGTTGGCAATGCCTTTCTCTGATATTGCATGCGCCGTTTCGTCGAAAATTTACTGTCATGCTTTTTAATTTGCAGAAAAAGTGCTAGCTATGCGCGGCAGAAGGCTCGCAACGGGCCGGCATGCCGTGGAGAAGTGTCGCTGCGATGGCTTGGACGTCCTTCCGAAACGTGCTGTCGCCGACACCGCCCGCTCCCTCGCCTTCCCCCTCGCCCCAGCGCGAGGCGTCCGAACGGGCTGCCCGGGCCGATCGAGGCCTGCCGCAGGCCGACGTCCGCGCCGCCGCCTCCACCGAGCGCGCCAAGCCCAAGTCGGAAACCCTCCGCTCCTCGCTCGACTCGATCGGCCAGCGCGACGAGATCGTCCGGCAGCGGATCGAGGCGATGGTCGATCGCCTGGACGACCTCCGCACGCTGCAGGACGACTTCTCGTCGATCCTCGAGCCGATCATCAGCATCAGCGACGAACTCCCGCGCGCCAGCATGCGCATCGCGGAACTCGAGACGTCGCTGGCCCAGGAATTCCAGTCCGGACGCACGATCCGCCTCGAAGTCGCAGAGCTGTCGACGCGCATCTCAACCCTGGCGGGCGAACTGTCGGATGCGCTGGCCCGCGCGAGCCGGGCCGAGGATCATCTGCAGGCCGGGGAGGCGACGGTGGCCACGCAACGCGTGGAACTGCGCGACAAGACGCTCGCCATCGAGAACCTGGACCGTCAACTGTTCGCGGAGATCGAGCAGACCAAGGCCCTGACCGGCGAGAACAAGGCGCTTCGCCTGGAGGCTCAGGCCGCCGACAGCGCCCTCGCGCGATCGGAACACGATCTGCTGGGCGCCCGGGAGAGCCTGAGTGCCTTGGAGCAGGAAAGCCGTAGGCTCCAGGGGCTGAGCGAGGAGCAGGCCGGGCAGCTCTCGGAGCTGGCGGCCCGACACCGGACCCTGGAAGGGATCGCGGAGGGCGAACGGCAGCGCCTGCGCGCCGTCGAAGCCCAGCTCGCCGCCGAGACGGCTTTGCGCGAGCGCAACGAGGCGCAGCACGAAGCCGAGATGACGACGCTGCGCACCGAGCGTGCGGGCTTGGCGATGAAGCTGGAGGCGGCGACCAACCGGGCCGATTCCCATGAGCAGCTGCTCACGCAATCGCGCAATCAGCTGCGCGAGAAGGACGAGGCGCATCGCATCGCCGACCGCAACTTCAAGGAGGCGAGCATCGCCCGCACGACCGCGGAACGGCGCCTCGACTCCCTCCAGAGCGATCTGGCCCGTCAGACGGAACGCTTCCTCGAGATGCAGCGCCTGCGCGCGGAACTCGATGCGCGATGCGACATGCTCAGCAAGGCGCTGGCCGCGAAGGATGCCGCCCTGGAGCAGGCAGGCGTGCGCAACGCGGCCCTCACCGAGCGGATCGAGCAGATCGTTCATCGCCAGGAAGCCGCACGGACGGAGTTCGAGACGACGACGCGCCGCCTGACGGAGGATCTCCAGAACGAGCGCTCGGAACGCGCCCTCGTGCAGGGCGCGCTGGACATCGCCCGGGAGACCCGGGTCACGCTCCAGAAGCAGTACGAGGCCCTCAAGCGCTCCGGGCGCGGCTGGCGCGGCATGGAGGAGGACATGGGGCGGCCGGGCCCCGATGCCGCCCCGCAGGAACCGAGCAACGTGCGTCCGTTCCTGCATCCGGACCAAGCCAGCTAGCGTTCTTTCCGCGGACGTGGACGCCGGTCCTGCGAAAGAAAGCACGTCATAACAGAGACCTAGAGCCGCTCCCGCTTGCAGCGCGACAAGGAACGGCTCTATCCCCAACCGATCATCCGGGAATTCGCCATGTCCGACACTGCTCAAAAGGATGCGTCGTCGTCTTCGGGGTCCGCGATGATGCTGCGCGCGTGGCAGGTCAACGCGGGCAAGCCGGGCGAGAAGATCGTCAGCCTGCTGCCGTCGTTCGAGAACACGGCGGGCGGCGAGGCGGCGGGCGCGCCCGAAGGGGGCGGCGCCCCCCTGCGCGAATGGTCCTCCGCCATCGATCTCATCCAGGAGGCCAGCGAGGCGATCCGCATCGGCGAGCAGAGAGCCGCCGAACTGGAAGCGCAGCTCAACCACGTGGTCACGCAGGCCTCCGAGGAGATGCGTCGCCTCAACCAGCAGATCGCGGCCGGGGAACAGAAGTTGGCGCGCGCGGAGGAACGGGCCCGCCTCGCCGAGACCCGCGCCGGCGACGCCGAGGCGCGGGCTGGCGACGCCGAGGCCTGGCTGGTGCGCCTGCACGATGCGGTGTTCGCGGCCTTCGGCCAGAGGAAGGCGCAGGAAACGGATTCGTCGCACGCCGACGCCGCCGGCTGAGCGAGCCCCCCCGCCTGTGTCGGATTCCCTGGTGTCGGACAATTCGAAGGCCGGAAAGAGCGGCTCCGTCGTCCTCTACGTGCCTTCGCGATCGGCGGGGTTCGATCCCGAAACGGCGCTCAGGCTCATCGCCCAGGCCAGCGAGGGCATGCACCGCCTCAAGGCATGGCGGCAGACCATCCAGATCCAGGCCAACAAGCTGGTGTATCAAGTCCAGCGGGAACGCGAGGCGTTCGCGGCGGACATCGACGCATTGAACTACGAGATCGTCGTGTTGCGCCGGGAGGTCGCCGAACTTCAGGCCGCCCTCACCGAGGCGAGGATCGCGAAGGACGCCTCGGCGATGCAGTGCGAGGCGGCCAGGACCCGAGCCGCGGATGCGGACCGGAAGACCCTCGCCGCGGAAGAGCGGGCGCAGACCGCCGAGGACTGGCTCGTGCGCCTTCAGGGCATCATCAACGACGAGTTTTCCGCATCCTGAAGGTTCTCCTCGGCGCCGATCGCCCCGGACCCTCGGGATCGCTTCACCGGGTCTGCGTGTCGCCCTTCGCGGACTTGGTGTTCGCGGGCTTGGTGTTCGCGGGCTTGGTGTTCGAAGACTCGGTGCTCGAAGACTCGGCCTTCAGGCAGGCATAGGTTCGCCTGAGCCAGATCTGCGCTTCGGCTTCCGCGGCCTCCGCGATGGCGGCGCGATCCTCCGCAAGCCGCGCCCGCGCCTCGGCCTGCCGAAGCCGCTCCTCCACCCCGTCGGCGCGCAGGCTGGCCGCCACGGCCGCGGCTTCGGCGGTGTGGGCTCGCCGCTCGGCCTCCTCCGTCTGATCAAGGCTGCGGCGGATCATCGCCCGCGCGTGCCGGGACATCGCCTGCGCGACGTCGTGCATCCGGCGAAGGTGCGCGCCGGCCTCGCGGATCTGCGCGATGGCCGACGGCCAATCGACCACCTGACCCGGTCCGGGCGGTCCGCCCGCGACCTCCGGAGCCGCGAACAGAGGAACGACCGTGTTCGCCGCCGTCGCATCGGCCGCGACCCTCGAACGGCCGCGCCCAGCCTCGGCCGCCCGGACATCCGGCTCATCCGCCATCGGCGCGGCCGCGGGACGTCGCGCGACAGGGGCCATCAGGCACTCCGCTTCAGGTCCGGATCCAGGCCGAACTCGCTCGCGATCGTGTCGTAGACGCGGGACAGCCAGTCCTCGGCGATGCGCGCCCGCTCCTCCGCCGCAGCCACCCGCTCGTCCGCGGCCCTGAGCAGGGCATCGGTTCGGCTCTGGATCTCGACCACCCGCGCCTCGGCCGCCCGGACGCGCTCTCCGGCGCTCTTCACATCCTCGCGGACGCGTTCGAGAACCTCTTGGACGTGCATCTCCTTCTTCTGGACCGCGGCCTCGACCGCGCGGGTCTGATGGGCCGCGTGACGGACGCAATCGATCAGCTTCGACCAATCCTGCGACGGCGAAGGCCGCGCCGGGACTGCTGCGACGCTGCCGCCGGACGTGCCGACCAGCCGCAATACGTTCGCGAGATGGCTCTCGGCGGCCGGCGCCGGCTCGGAGGCCTTCTCCCAAGGATACTCGTTCGCCGGACCCATCATGACCCTTCCGCCACCGCCACCGTCATCCCGGATATGCCATCCGCGGGCCGTCCGGGAGAAGCCGTCTAGGAAGCGTGAAAAGGCCGCCTTGTCCACCCGGACGATGCCATCCCGCCACGGGCGGATGCGCGACCGCGATCGGGCCGGCGCTCACCGGCCCTGTTCCGCCTGCGTGGGTCTCAGGCCGAAGCCGGCCCGGACGACCGCCGGGCCGTGGGTCAGCTGGCGGCGCGCAACGGGACGATGTCGGCCAACGCCTGCTGCGCGGCCGCCTCGCGCTCGGCGGCTTCGAGGAAGGCGTGGGCCTCCGAGCGGCGCTCGAACACGTGCGGGGCGAGGCCGCGGCGGCTCAGGGCCTCCTGCATCTTCAGGCGCAGGAAGGCGCTCGTCGCGTAGCGCGTCGTCGTGAGGTAGTGGTACTTCGACAGGTACTCGATCATCTCGGCGTAGTCGTCGTAGAGGTTCTCGCCGATGCGGAACCCGTCGTGGTTGACCACCGAGTTCACCCGCTGCCCGGCCTTCAGGCAGGCGGTCTCGAGCACCTGCCGCAGGGCGTCGATGTCGCCCTTCGAGCGGACCTGCCAGCCTTCGAGGTTGACGAAGAGCAGGTTTCGGCCCGGGTCGTAGCTGACCCGGTCTGGCAGGTTCAGGTTCAGGAGGTCGGCCAGGAGCTCCATCGGCTCGTCGCGGAAGATGCGCAGGTCCATCGGGATCGGGTTCTCGATCACCGGCGTGAAGTCCATGTGGGCGAGGATGTCGCGGCCGATGTCGATGCCCGGAGCCACCTCGATCAGCTCCAGCCCGGCCTGCGTCAGGTTGAAGACGCAGCGCTCCGTCACGTAGAGCACCGGCTGGCGGCGCTCCTGCGCGAACGGCCCGCTGAAGGTGTTCTGCTCGACGGCCGCCACGAACTTGCGCGAGCGCCCCTCCTGCACGATCCGCAGGCGCCCCTCGTCGATCTCGGTGACGAGGCCGCCGGAGGTGAAGGTGCCGGCGAACACCACCTTGCGGGCGTTCTGCGAGATGTTGATGAAGCCGCCGCAGCCGTTGAGCCGGCCGCCGAAGCGGCTGGTGTTGACGTTGCCGGCGCCGTCGCATTCGGCGAGCCCCAGGCAGGTCATGTCGAGGCCGCCGCCGTCGTAGAAGTCGAACATCTGGTTCTGGTCGATGATCGCGTCGGCGTTGGTCGCCGCGCCGAAGCTCGAGCCCGAGGCCAGCACGCCGCCCACCGCCCCGGCCTCGGTCGTCAGGGTGATGTAGGGGGTGACCTTCTCCTCGTTGGCGACCGACGAGATGCCTTCGGGCGCGCCGACGCCGAGGTTGACCACGCCGTTCGGCGGCAGCTCGAACGCGGCGCGGCGCGCGATGATCTTGCGCGCGTCGAGCGTCATCCGCTTCAGGCCGGTCACCGGCACGCGGATCTCGCCGGCGAGCGCCGCGTCGTGCTGGACGCCGTAATTCATGCGGTGGTGCTCGGGCGGCGCCACCACGACGCAGTCGACCAGGATGCCCGGCACGCGCACGTCCTTGGGCTTGATCGAGCCCTGCTCGACGATGCGCTCCACCTGCGCGATGACGATGCCGCCGTTGTTGCGCGCCGCCATCGCCTGGGCGAGGTTGTCCAGCGTCAGCGCCTCCTTGGAGACGCAGAGGTTGCCCGACGGGTCGGCGCTGGTGGCGCGGATGAAGGCGACGTCGATCTTGGTGGCCCGGTAGAACAGCCACTCCTCGCCCTCGACCTCCACGACCTTGACGATCTCCTCGGTCGTCAGGGTGTTCACCCGGCCGCCGCCGTGGCGCGGGTCGACGTAGGTGTGCAGGCCGACCTTCGAGAACAGGCCCGGCTGGCCGGCCGCGCAGGCGCGGTAGAGCTGCGAGATCACGCCCTGCGGCAGGTTGTAGCCGCGGATGCGGTTGTCCTGGGCGGCCTGCGCCACCTTCGGCATCCGCCCGAAGTTCGCCGCGATCACCCGCCCGAGCAGGCCCTCGTGGTGGAGGCGCCCGGTGCCCAGCCCTTTGCTGTCGCCAGCGCCCGCCGTCATGATCAGGGTGAGGTTGCCGGGCGCGCCGGTCTCGACGAAGCGCTTCTCCAGGGCGGCGTGCAGCGCTTCGGGGATGCAGCTCTGCACGAAGCCGGTCGTCGTGACGACGTCGTCGGTGCGGATGAGCGCGATCGCCTCGTCGGCGCTGACGATCTTGTTCTTCTTCACGCCACTCTCCCTGCCGACGACCGTTCCGGTCTCGTTGCCGCTGTTCGGCGGCGCCTGTTGGGTCAGGCTCTATTCTTGACGGATCGCGACGGGATGGCCGCGCGAAACCGCATTCGGGGAGGTTAGGGCAAGCCGGCGCCACCCTGCAAACGAACATTATTTGTCGGGACGTTGAAATTAACTCGCTCGCAGCCAGAGAGAATATTGCATTCAGTCGGGCGGGGCTGGAACGCCCACCGCGGGCGGTCGCCGGGTCTCCTCGGCGAGTTCGGCCGGTCCGCGGCTCGCTGGTCAGCCGGCCGGCGCCGTGTCATGGGCTGAAGCCGTGACCGATCATCCCGACGCCCTCCCGGCCGCAGGCGCGGCCTTGTCATCCCCAGGCGCTCCCCTGCCGACCGAAGGCGCGGCCAGCCTCGGCTGGTCCGACTTCTTCGAGGACCAGCGCACGCCGGACGAAGCCGGATTCGCGCCGATGCGGATCGCCCTGGTCCACCGCTCCCGCCTGACCGCCCTGTCGACCGCCGGCCCCGTCGAGCTGCTCCTGCCCGTCCACGCCAGCACCGGCGACGTGACGGTCGGCGACTGGGTCCTGGCCGACCCGCGGACCCTGACCCTGCACCGGCGGCTGTCGCGCAGGACCGTGCTGCAGCGGCGCACCGAAGGCGGCAAGGTCCCGCAGGTGGCGGCCGCCAACGTCGACACCCTGTTCGTCGTCACCTCATGCAACGCCGACTTCAACCCGGCCCGCCTGGAGCGCTACCTCGCGCTCGCCAACCAGGGCGGCACCGACCCGGTGATCCTCCTCACCAAGGGCGACCTGACCGACGACGTCGAGGCCTACCGCCGGCAGGCCGCAGCGCTCCAGCGCGGGTTGTCGGTGGTCGGCGTCAACCCGCGCAGCCCGGACGCCGCGGCGGCGCTGGCGCCCTGGTGCGGGCCCGGGCAGACCGTGGCGCTGGTCGGCTCGTCCGGCGTCGGCAAGTCGACGCTCGTCAACACGCTGGCCGGGCCCGGCCAGGACGCGCCGCAGGAGACCGGCGCGATCCGGGAGCACGACGCCAAGGGCCGCCACACCACGACGGCGCGCTCGCTGCACGCGATGGCGGGCGGCGGTTGGGTGATCGACACGCCGGGGATGCGCACGCTCCACGTCAGCGACGCCGCGGAGGGGATCGAGACGCTGTTCGCCGAGATCACCGAGCTGGCGCCCGACTGCCGGTTCCGCGACTGCACCCACGCCCACGAGCCAGGCTGCGCGGTGCAGGCCGCCATCGCCGAGGGCGCCCTCGACCCCGATCGCCTGGACCGCTGGCGCAAGCTCGTCGAGGAGAACCGCGACAAGACCCCGGCGACGGCGCCCCGCCGCCCGCGCAGGCACTGAGCGCGCGACCGGTCTTCAGGCTTTCGGGGAGTCGTAACCGCGCCGTCCCGGGCGGATCGGCCGTCCGTGCGCACGGCGTCACCGGACCGTCATGCGCGGTGCCTATCCGAAGGCGGCCGAACTCCGATCGCCGTCGAGATCCATCATGTCCGATTCCGCCAGCCTCACGCCGCCCCGGGTGGGCGCCGAACCGCGGCGCGCCTCGGACCCGACGCTCGATCGCGGCATGCATCCGGGCGGGATCATCGCCTTCCTGCTCGTCCTGGTGGCGGGCCTGGTCTACGCCGTCGTCAGCCTGATCGCCGACATGAACGCCGTCGGCCAGTCGCCGCTGGCGATCGGCGCCTTCGTCCTCCTCGGGCTCGCCCTGCTGATCGCGCTCGCCTTCGAGTTCGTGAACGGCTTCCACGACACCGCCAACGCGGTGGCGACCGTGATCTACACCCACTCGATGCCGCCGCTCGTGGCGGTGATCTGGTCGGGCGCCTTCAACTTCCTCGGGGTGATGCTGTCCTCGGGCGCGGTGGCCTACGCCATCGTCACGCTGCTGCCGGTGGAGCTGATCCTGCAGGTCGGGTCCGGCGCCGGCTACGCGATGATCTTCGCCCTGCTCATCGCCGCGATCATCTGGAACCTCGGCACCTGGGCCTTCGGCCTGCCGAACTCCTCCTCGCACGCGCTGATCGGCTCGGTGATCGGCGTCGGGCTCGCCAACCAGCTGATGGCGCCGGAGGGCTCCGCGACCTCGGGCGTCGACTGGGCCCAGGCGCTCGGCGTGTTCAAGGCGCTGCTGTTCAGCCCGCTCATCGGCTTCGTCGCCGCGGCGCTCCTGCTGCTGGCGCTCAAGTTCACCGTGCGGCGCAAGGACCTCTACGAGGCGCCGAAGGGCGACACGCCGCCCCCGCTCTGGATCCGCTCGCTGCTGATCCTGACCTGCACGCTGGTCTCGTTCTTCCACGGCGGCAACGACGGCCAGAAGGGCATGGGCCTGATCATGCTGATCCTGATCGGCGCCGCGCCGACCGCCTACGCCCTCAACCGCACCATGGCCGACGACACCACGCCGGCCTTCATCCAGACCTCGCAGAACGCCAGCACGGTGTTCGCCGGCCACGGCGGCACCACGGCCCAGCCCGACGCCGCGGCCGCCCGCAAGCAGGTCTCGGACGCCCTCAAGACCAAGGACCTGAACCAGCCGGCGGTCTACGGCGCGCTGGCCGCGCTCTCCACCGACATCGCCGCCAACGTGAAGAACTACGGCGCGATCAAGCAGGTGCCGGCGGCGCAGACCTCGAACCTGCGCAACGACATGTACCTCGCCGCCGACGCGATCCGCCTGCTGCCGAAGAACGGCGCCAGCTTCTCGGAGGCCGAGGCCGGCACGCTGAAGGCCTATGCGGGCCTCCTCAACGACGGCACGCGCTACATCCCGACCTGGGTGAAGGTCTGCGTCGCCCTGGCGCTGGGGCTGGGCACCATGGTCGGCTGGAAGCGCATCGTCGTCACCGTCGGCGAGAAGATCGGCAAGACCCACCTCACCTACGCGCAGGGCGCCTCGGCCGAGCTCGTGGCCGCCGGCACGATCGGCCTGGCCGAGGTCTACGGCCTGCCGGTCTCGACCACGCACATCCTGTCCTCGGGCGTCGCCGGCACCATGGCGGCCAACGGCTCCGGGCTGCAGATGTCGACCGTGCGCAACATGGCGCTGGCGTGGGTGCTGACGCTGCCGGCGGCGATCACCCTGGCGGGCGTGCTGTTCTTCATCCTCCGCCACGTGTTCTGAACAGGGCCGCGCGGGCCGCGACGCGGTCCGCGCCCTGGCTCGAAGGTTGCATGCCAGGGCGCCGACGCCCGGACGCACCGCGCGGCGGCCGGCGCCGCCCGTGATCGCAGGCCGGGTCCCTCGCGCGGACTCCGATGCCGGCCCTGGTCCAACCCGTGCCCACGATCCCATCCGCGGCCGAGCGCGCGACGCGCGAGGCTGCGTATCGGACGATCACGTGGCGGCTGCTGCCGTTCCTGATGGCCCTCTGGATCCTGTCGTGGATCGACCGGGTCAACATCGGCTTCGCCAAGCTGCAGATGCTGGGCGACCTGAAGTTCAGCGAGACGGTCTACGGCGTCGGCGCCGGGATCTTCTTCGTCGGCTACTTCCTGTTCGAGGTCCCGAGCAACCTGCTGCTCGAACGGGTCGGCGCCCGCAAGACCATCGCCCGGATCACCATCCTCTGGGGGATCTGCTGCGTGGCGATGATGTTCGTCACCACCGTGCCGGCCTTCTACCTGCTCCGGCTCCTCCTCGGGATCTTCGAGGCCGGGTTCTATCCCGGGGTGATCCTGTACCTGACCTACTGGTATCCGACCGGGCGGCGGGCCCGCGTGTTCGGCCTGTTCATGTCGGCCTCGGCGTTCGCCGGCGTGATCGGCGGACCTCTGGCCGGCACGATCATGACGGGCCTCGACGGCGCCAACGGCTGGTCCGGCTGGCAATGGGTGTTCCTGATCGAGGGCATCCCGTCGATCCTCGCGGGCCTCGTCACGCTGGCCTACCTCACCGACCGGCCCGAGAAGGCCGGCTGGCTCGCGCCCGAGGCGCGGGCGCTGGTCGCCGCCGACCTCGCCCGCGACGCGGCGGCGCTCGGCCCCCGCGAGCACCGGATCCTGGCCTCGCTCGCCGACCTGCGGGTCTGGCAGTGCATCGCGATCTTCTTCTGCATCGTCACGGCCAACTCCGCGCTCACCTTCTTCGGGCCGACGATCGTGCGCGAGGCCGGCTTCACCGATCCGGCGACCGTCGGCTGGATCATGTCGGGCGCCTACCTCTGCGGCGGGGCCGGGATGATCCTCAACGGCCGGCATTCGGACCGGACCGGCGAGGCGCGCTACCATTGCGGGCTCGCCGCCCTGGGCGGCTCCGTCTCGATCGCGCTCCTCGGCTTCCTCGTCCCGGGAAGCCCGCACCTCGCGCTCGCGGCCCTGACGCTGGCCATCGTCGGCACGATGAGCGCCATCCCGGTGTTCTGGCAGATCCCCGGGCAGTTCCTGGCCGGCTCGGCCGCGGCCGCCGGCATCGCGCTGATCAATGCGGTGGCGAACCTCGCCGGCTTCGGCGCGCCGGCGGCCATGGGCTACCTGAAGGAGGCCACGGGCTCGGTCTCCACCGGCCTCTGGCTCGTGGCCGCCTTCGAGTTCGCCACCGTCATCCTGATCCTGGCGTTCATTCCCGCCCCGGCGCCCAGGCGGCAGGCCGAGGCGCGCGCGGTGGCCGCCGCCGGCGAGACGGCCCTGCCTTGAGCGGCGAGCCGCAGCGCCGTCCCCCGTCCCCGAACCGTCTCCTGCGAGGACCGAACCCTTGGACCGACCTTCCCTCACGCGCCGCTCCCTCGTCATCGCCGGAGCCGGCGGCATGGCTGCGGCCTCAACCGGCGCCCGCGCGCAGACGTCCCCGCCCGCGCCGCAGAAGCCCGGCGCGCTCACCGTCGCGCCGACCTCGCAGGCGGGCCTCGGGCCCCGCCTGACGATGCACGCGATCGACAACTTCCACGGCACGCCCGGCGCCGGCATGGTCTGCGACCTGTCGATCCGCGACGGCGACGGCTACCGCCCGCTCAAGACCGTGACGACCTCGCCGACCGGCCGGCCTGCGGACCCGCTGCTGGTGGACGACGCGCTCAAGGCCGGCCGTTACGAGCTGCTGCTGCATGTCGAGGCCTACTTCCAGGCGCTCGGCGTCAAGCTGCCGAGCCCGAACTTCCTCGGCCTGGTGCCGGTGCGCTTCGTCATCCGCGACGTCGCCCAGCGCTACCACCTGCCGATCCTGTTCTCGCCCTGGGGCTACTCGTACTACCGCGGAAGCTGAGCGCGCCCCGCCGTCTCCGACCCATCATCAGGAAAGTCGAAAACCATGGCCGGGATCAGCACGCACGTCCTCGATGCGCAGCGCGGGCGCCCCGCGGCAGGCGTCAGGATCGACCTCTCGATCAGGGAGGGCGACGCGTGGCGCTTCGTGAAGTCGATGACCACCAACGCCGACGGGCGCACCGACGGCCCGGTGGTCGCCGCCGCCGACGCGAAGGTCGGCGAGTACCAGCTCGAGTTCCACATCGACGACTACTTCAAGACGCTGCCCGACGCCGCCGAGCCGTTCGTCGACGACGCCGTCGTGCGGTTCTCGATCTTCGACGTGAAGCAGCACTACCACGTGCCGATGCTGTGCACGCCGGGCAGCTGCACCACCTATCGCGGCAGCTGAGGCCCGCGTGGACCCGATGCCGGACATCGCAACCGTCGACGCCCTCGATCGCGACGGCTTCGTGGCGCTCCTCGCCGCCACGTTCGAGCACGCGCCCTGGGTGGCCGAGCGCGCCTACGCGGCCCGGCCGTTCGCGAGCGTCGCCGCCCTGCATGCGGCGATGGTCGCCGTCGTGCGCGCGGCGCCCGCGGCGGAACGGCTCGCCTTCCTCAACGGACACCCCGAACTCGCGGGCGCCGCGGCGCGGGCACGGCAGATGACGGCGGACTCGGTCGCCGAGCAGGGCAGCGCCGGGCTGGACGCCCTCACCGCCGCCGACTTCGACCGCTTCGACCGGCTGAACGCGGCCTACCGCGAGAAATTCGGCTTCCCGTTCATCATCGCGGTCCGCGGCCGGAGCCGGGATGCGATCCTGGAGGTGTTCGAGCGGAGGCTGGCCCGCGACGCGGACACCGAGGCCGAGGCGGCGCTGAGCGAGATCGCGACGATCACGCGCATGCGCCTCGACCGGATCGTCGGCTCCGGCGGGTGACGGCGTCCGCCGGCGAAGGCAGCGACGGGGATGCAAACCGGGCGGATGTCGGCTAGGCCTGCCGCGCTCCGGCCTCCGCCGGCGGGCGTTCCCGAGCTACCGCGCATGACGGCCTCCACCGCCTCGATCGCTCGCCTGATCCTGGTGCTCGCCGCGGCGGGCTTCTCCAGCACCTTCGCGTGGCGCTCGGTCGAGCCGCTGGTCGGCGTGCTGGCGCGCGACCTCGGCAGCGACGCCCACACCGTGGCCCTGCTCTCGACCGCCTTCGCGCTGCCCTACGCGCTGATCCAGCCGATCCTCGGGCCGGTGGGCGACGCGGTCGGCAAGGAGCGGGTCATCGCCGCCTGCCTCGCGGTGCTGGTCGTGGCGCTCGCCGGCTGCGCCCTGGCCCAGGACCTGCGCCTGCTGTTCGGCCTGCGGATGGTGGCGGGCGCGGCCGCCGGCGGGGTGATCCCGCTGGCGCTCGCCCTGATGGGCGACCGGGTGCCGATGGAGCGCCGGCAGGTGGCGATCGGCCGGTTTCTCGTCGCGGTCATCCTCGGCCAGCTTTCCGGCTCGACCTTCGCCGGGCTGATCGAGGGGCGGGTCGGCTGGCACGGGGTGTTCGCGATCAACGCCGCCGTCGCCGTGCTCGGCTGCGCCGCGACGCTGTTCGGCTTCGACCGGAGCCAGCGCCTCCCGCCACGGCGCCCCGAATTCGGCCTGGCGCTCACGCGCTACCGGACGATCGTCGCCGACCCCCGCGCCCGCGTGCTGTTCGCGGCGGTGTTCGTCGAGGCGATCGCGGTGTTCGGCATCTTCCCGCACCTCGCACCGCTGATCGAGGCCCGGGGGGAGGGCGGCCCGCGCGAGGCCGGGCTGGCGCTCGCGGGCTTCGCCGTCGGCGGGCTGATCTACTCCGCCCTGGTCGGGCTGCTGGTCCGGTTCCTCGGGATGCAGCGGATGCTGGTCGGCGGCGGCCTCGTCTGCGCGGCCGCGCTGACGACGATCGGCGTGGCCGGCCGCTGGCAGCTCGACGCGGCGGCGCTGGTCGCCATGGGGCTCGGATTCTACATGTTGCACAACACCTTCCAGGTGCAGGTGACCGAAGTCGCCCCCAAGGCCCGCGCCTCGGCGGTGGCGCTCCACGCGTTCTCGTTCTTCTGCGGCCAGGCGCTCGGCGTCGCGGTGCTCGGCGCGGCGCTGCAGGGCGTCGGCCAGTTCGCGGCCCTGGCCACCTGCGCCGTCACGATTTTGGCGGTGGGGATCGCGACGGCTGTGCTGCTGGCTCGGCCGGTGGTGCCGAGCGAGGTTTAGTTTCGCGCCAGTCCGATTCCGACGCGTGCTTCCCTCCGCCTTCTGCAGGCTATTGGGGTTTCGCCTCTCGTGACGGCCTCGGACGACGCGCGGGTTCCCCTCTCCCCGCGGGCGGGGAGAGGCCCGCACCGACCTCGTCGTCCGTGCGGGAAGCGAAGGCGAAGCCGCAGCGGCGGTGAGGGGGAGCCGACGGAGGAGCCTCCTCCGGGGGCGCCCCCTCACCGTCGGCTGCCGCCTCGCTTTGCCGACGACGAGGTCGGGCCTGCCCGATTTCGGCAGGTAGGTTCGGATCTCGGGCAAGCCCGAGATCCATGCGGGGCGAGGGGATGCGCGCAAAGCGAACCGCCAGAACCAGGCCTGTGTGAATCAGGAAGCCTCCGCAGGGGAGGGAGGACGCCGCAGCGGTCAGGGCGGCACGCGCGGCCGGGTCCGCGCCGCGAGGTTGCGCGAAGCCGTCTCGCGCAGGGTCTGCTCGATGGCGGCGTTGGCGCGGCCGCGCAGCAGCTTGGTCGCCTCCGCCTCGTCGAACGTGTCGGGGAAGCGCCGCGCCAGCCAGAGGTAGGCGGCGGCGAGCTTCACCGTCCGCTCTAGGTATTCGAGCTCGCCGCCGACGTTGGCCCGCAACGCCGGGACGGGCGCGCCCGCCGCCCGCGCCTGGACCCAGCGGTCGAGCACCGCGGTCGAGGCCGGGTCGCGCCGGTCGATCGGGCAGACCGCGAAGGCGAAGGCCTCGCGGATCGGCAGGTGCGCCTTGTCGACCGCCCGCGCCGCCGCCAGCGCCTCCTCCATCGCCGAGGGCTGGAACGGCGAGCCGTCGTAGAAGGTCGCGCGCGAGAAGTGCGTCAGCACCTCGGCGAGCGCCTCGGTGCCGAGTTCGGCCGCCGCCGCCTCGATCGCGATCAGGTCCGGCCGGACGTAGAACCGGGTGTCGGCAGCGGGCGCCGTCGGCGCGCCGGCGAGCGCGTCGCGGATCGGGCCGAGGCCGGCGTCGTCGGTGGCCGAGACGTGGCCCTCGTCCTGATGGCCGAAGCGGCCGGCGCGCCCCGCGATCTGGCGGATCTCGGGGTTGGTGAGCGGGCGGGTCGCCGTGCCGTCCCACTTCGCGACGGCCGAGAAGATCACGCGCTTGAGCGGCCCGAGGTTCAGGCCCATGCCGATCGCGTCGGTGGTGACCAGCACCTCGGCCTCGCGGTCGCGGAACCGTGCGGCTTCCGCCCGCCGCACCTCCGGCGAGAGCGCGCCGTAGATGGTGGCGACGCTGCGCCCGGCCGCCACCAGCGCCTCGCGGTTCTCGTGCACGGCCCGGCGCGAGAAGGCGACGACGGCGTCCCCCGGCTGCACGGATTCGAGCGGAACGGGCTCACCGAGCGCCACCAGCGGGGTCTTGCGCACGAAGGTCACGACGTCGAGCGACTCGCCCGCGGCCTCCGCCGCGCGGCGGACATGCGAGAGCGCGTCGTCCGAGCCGCAGACGATCACGGTCCGCGCCGGAATCCCGAACAGCGCGTTGGTCCAGGCCCAGCCGCGGTCGGGGTCGGACAGCATCTGGATCTCGTCGATCACCGCGACCTCGACCGGGCGGCGCAGGTCAGCGGTCTCGATGGTGCGCGCGGTGTGGCTCGGGTCCGGCTCGCCCAGGATCTCCTCGCCGGTGACCATGCCGGCGCGCAGGCCCCGCTCCAGCAGGGCCTCGTAGTTCTCCAGCGCGAGCAGGCGCAGCGGCGCGAGGTAGGTCCCGGTCGGCGCCTTCGCCAGCATTTCGAGCGCCGCGTAGGTCTTGCCGGAATTGGTCGGGCCCATGTGGAAGACGATGCGCCGGTTCAGCCGGCGGGCGGGCACGAACTTGTCGATGTAGGAGCCGAACCCGACCCGGTCGCGCAGGCGCCGCCGTCCGGATTCCTCGCGCGCCACCACCTTCGCCCGCGTCCGCACGGTCTTCAGGGTGTCGAGGATCGCGTGGGCGAGGTTCGGGGAGGGCGTGAAGACGCGGGCGCGCAGCGACCGGTCGAGGTGGGCGATGTAGGTGGGCGCGTCCGCCCCGATCTCGTGGAGGTCGTCGCGGATCTGGTCGCGCAGGCGCGCCACCGTCCGGTGGAGCGTGCGCGCGAACCCGGCCGCGGTCTCGGCAAGCGCCGCCCGCAGGTCGTCGAGCCGCCAGGCCGGATCGTTGCCGAGCGCCATCTCCTCCAGGATCTCGGCCGCCGCCTCGCCCGGCGGCGCGTCGAGGCGCAGGTCGAGGCGGCCGTCGTCGAGGAGCGGCAGGCTCACCCGGAGATGCCAGGCGAGGGCGCCGTCCCGCGCCGGCTCGGCCCGGAGCGCCGGCAGGGCGAGCCGCAGGGCCGCGACGCCGCCCTCGGTGAAGGCCCGCCGCGCGTCGCCGTCGCGGAGCGCGGCCGCCACGGCGGCGTCCTCGACGAACCCGTCCTGCTCAGGGAGCCCCAACGCCCGGCGCAACGCCTCGCGATCGACCGCGGCCGCCGCGATCCCGAGCCGGTGCAGGGCGTCGGCGAGGATGTCGGTGGTCAGGTGGATGCGCTTGCGAGCCATGCCCTACCTTCTCGGCCGCGGCCCACGGGATCAAGCGCGGCGACGGGTTCTCAACGGTTGCGCACCAGAAGGCGGGCGATGCGCGGACGCAGCGGCAGGAACGCGCGATAGGCGATCTCGGCCAGCGGCATCGCCAACGGAAGCCGCGCGAGCCCCGCGAGCCAGCGCCAGCCCGGCAGCGCGCTCCAGAGCCGGGCGAACCCGGCGGCCCCCGACCGGAGCCGGCCGTCGGCGTCGCGGACATGGAAGCGGGCGCGGGCCGCCGCCCGGTCGAGGTCCGGCCCGAGGGGCGCGCCGTCGGGCGCCACGTCGACGAAGGCGATGCGATCGGCCCCGCGGCAGCGGCGGTAATGCCCGATCTCCGCCCGGCAGAGCGGGCAGGCCCCGTCGTAATAGACGGTCAGCGTCTCGTCGGGCACGGAACGGTCCTCCTGCGATTTCTTAGGAGATAGGGGGCGGGGCCACGACGGCAGCGCGGCCGGACGCCGCGAGGCCGGGGTCGCAGATCCCGCTCAGGGGCCGGGGTTCAAGCGCGGGTCCCTTCTCCCGGGGGGAGAAGGACAGGATGAGGGGCGTGACCTTTCCAGGATCGCGCTGAGCACGGCGCGGCGCGCCCCCCCCTCTCCCGTTCGGGAGACGTGGCGAGATGCGTGAAGACGATGGCGTCCGCCCTACCGGCGGTCGTAGGGGTCGAACGGCGCCAGCGCGTCGTCGAGCGCCTTCGCGGCCGGATCGCGCCGGAGGTCGAGTTCGCGGTCCAGCGCGCGCACGAAGCGTTCGCGGCCGGCTTCGAGTTCGCGGCCGAGGCCTCCGAAGGCCTCGGCGACCTCGACATGGGGCGGGCCGTCGCTGACGAGGTAGTCGATCCCGCAAGCCGGCTCGGCCGGGCGTCCGGCGGGGCGGAGCCAATAGCAGAGGCGGACGCGGGTGAACGGCTCGCCCGCACGCCGCTCGACCCGGGCCCGCGCCAGCCGGAAGCTTTGGGGCCGGGCCCGCTCGGCGTAGGCGAGGCTCTGGCCGACGGTGACGAAGCCGTGCGTGCGGTGCCCGCGCACCAGCGCCAGCGCCCGCGCGTCGGAGACGTCCGCCGGCTGCGCGCGGGCGCCCGCGAGCGACGCGAGCACGAGTGCGGTGGTCAGCGCCGCGCGCGGCGACCACGTCGCGAGCCGGCCGGCCTCGCCCGGCGTTGCGGCGCGGCTGCGCTTCACCATGTCTTGCTCCGAAATCCCGCTTCGCCTGCGTGAAGCCCCGATGCGTCCAGGAGCCTGTACCGTGCCGCGCTACTTCTTCAACACACGGATCGGCGACGATTGGGTGACCGACCCGGACGGCGCCGAGCTGCCGGACGCCGACGCGGCCTGGGAGACCGCCCGCGACACCGTCCTGGCGGCGCTCGGCGTCGGCCGGGACCAAGCCCGGCTGATGACAGCCAACCTCGTCGTCACCGACGTGGAGGGCGAGATCGTGCTGGAATTCCCCTTCGCCGAGGCGGTCGAGATCGACCCGGACCAAGGCGCGACGGTGCACTGAGCTCCGCGCCCTCCTTCAGCGCTCGCCGCCCTTCTTGCGCAGCGGCCGCGTCATCCGGGTGCCGGCCGCGACGAAGCCGGTGGCCGCGCAGAAGGCTTCGAGGTCCGGCCGGTCCGGCGGCAGCAGCATCTCCAGCCCGTCGCATCCGGCGCTGCGCGCGGCCTGCGCCGCGGCCTTCAGCAGCAGGCGCCCGAGCCCGCGCCGACGGTCGTCGGGGGCGACGAGGAGCGTGGTGATCTGCGCGGTCGGCTCGGCCACGAGGGTGCGGTACCAGTGCAGCACGACGAGGCCGCCCGGCGGCCCCCATTCGACCGCGACGAGGGCCGCGCCGTCGCGGCCGCGCAGGGCCTCGATCCGCTCGACGAGGGTGCGCACCGCGATTCCCGGCCCCGCCGCGCCGATCAAGGCGGCGAGCCCCGGCGCGTCGGCGGCGTTGGCCGCCCGGATCTCCAGCCCGTACCGTCCGCTCAAGCCCGGTCCCCATCCACGTCGTTCATCGTCATCCCACCGCCGATCGATGCGCAGCCTGCATCGATCCATTCAGCCTTTGAGTTGGACGCCGCGCCGAGCACGCCCTTAACCTGAGGTCGCAAGCGGTCGCCGGGACCCCGTCGAGGGGTCGTCAGAGAACGACCGCTGTCCGCACCGGCAACGGCCGGGCGGTCCGCCTTCAGGGAGAAGGTCGCCATGGGCGCGAGTCTCGCCATGACCGCGGTGAAGCGCAGCCGCGTGCGGCTCCTCATCGTGACGATGCTCTTCATCGCCACCACCATCAACTACGCCGACCGCGCCACGCTCTCCATCGCCGGGCCGTCGCTGGCCAAGGACCTCGGCCTCGACGCGGTGGCGATGGGCTACGTCTTCTCCGCCTTCGCCTGGTCCTACGTGCTGGCGCAGCTGCCCGGCGGCTGGCTGCTCGACCGCTACGGCGCGAAGTGGGTCTACGCCGGCGCGATCTTCCTGTGGTCGGCCTTCACCCTGATGCAGGGCGCCGTCGGCTTCTTCACCGGCTTCACCGCGGTGGCGGTGCTGTTCGGCCTGCGGCTCCTCGTGGGCCTCGCCGAGGCGCCGGTGTTTCCCGCCAACGCCCGGATCACCGCGGCGTGGTTCCCCACCGCCGAGCGCGGCACCGCCTCGGCCTTCTTCAACTCCTCGCAGTACTTCGCCACCGTGCTGTTCACGCCGCTGATGGGCTTCGTCGTCCACCATTACGGCTGGCACCACGTCTTCACCCTGATGGGCGCGCTCGGCATCGCTTTCGCCCTTTTGTGGACCCAGGTGATCCACGGCCCGAAGGAGCACCCCGCGATCAACCAGGGGGAGCGCGACTACATCGAGGCCGGCGGCGCCCTCCTCGACATGGACGGGCGCGACGCGGGCGTGGCCCAGGTCGACGCCGGCCGCACCATCCGGCAGCTGCTCGCCAACCGCATGCTGCTCGGGATCTATGTCGGGCAGTACTGCATCACCACGCTGACGTACTTCTTCCTGACGTGGTTCCCCGTCTACCTCGTGAAGGAGCGCGGCCTGTCGATCCTGCAGGCGGGGTTCGCCGCCGTGCTGCCGGCGCTCTGCGGCTTCGTCGGCGGCATCCTGGGCGGCTGGATCTCGGACCGGCTGCTCAAGCGCGGCTACTCGCTGACCGCCTCGCGAAAGATCCCGATCGTCGGCGGGATGCTGCTCTCGATGGTGATCGTCGGCTGCAACTACGTCGCCACCGACGCCCTCGTGGTCGGGCTGATGGCGCTCGCCTTCTTCGGCAAGGGCGTCGGGGCGCTCGGCTGGGCGGTGGTCTCCGACACCTCGCCGCGCCAGGGCGGCGGCCTCTCGGGCGGCCTGTTCAACACCTTCGGCAACACCGCCGGCATCACCACCCCGATCGCGATCGGCTACATCGTGCAGCAGACGGGGTCGTTCAACGGCGCGCTGGTGTTCGTCGGGATGAACGCGCTCGTCGCCGTGTTCTGCTACCTCGTCGTCGTCGGCGAGATCCGGCGGGTGGAGCTGCGCTAGGGCCGGCTCGCGTCGGCAAGGCAACGCTTCAACGGCGACGTGTCTTCGGTCACGCGTCCCGACCGGTCGCAGGTTGCGCGGGACCGCACGGCACGCCTGCGCAACCTGCTCAAGCGGACCGCCGCCGCCACCCTTCGGGCGCGGGGTGGCGGGTATGCGCCTCGGCCAGAGCTTCGAGCCAGCGTGCGACATCGGGCGGGATCGCGGCATCCCCGGACGCCCAGCGGCGCACCAGGCGGTCATCGCAGGCCAGCGCCTGAGCAAAGCCCCGTTGCGACCAGCGCAGCCGGGCGAGCACGTCGCGGAGGCGGCTGGCGGTCACCCGCCCAGCACCTTGACGAAGGCGGCGCCCGCGCCGAACAGCGCAGCACCCGCGGCCATGCCGGACAGGGCGACCTGCCAGGGTGCCAAGGCACGCGCGCGCGCGCGCTTGTCCGCCTCGGCACGCAGCTTGGCCTGCTCCTCAATGAATTTTTGGGTCTCGGCGTTCGACCGGAGGACGCGGGCGACCTGCTCGGCGACGTCGAGGCTGTTCGGAGCGGACGTGCCGGCCATCGGAGTCATCCCGTGATGCGCCCGGGGAACCCCCGCGAACATGTCCGCAAAATGAGGGAGGCTCGGACGACCGTCAACGACGGCGACGACCGTCAAGCGCATCGCGGGGCAAGCCGACAGGACCGATCGGCGCCTTGCTGGCCTCGTCCGTCTGGCCGCGACCGCCATCGCGATGCAAGGAAGTCCGGTACGCCCGAGAGCCGGTGGGTCCCGTCAGGAGCACGCATGTTCGACTTCAGCCAGCTCCGGTGCTTCGCGACCGTGGCCGAGGAGCTGCATTTCGGCCGGGCCGCCGCCCGGCTGAACATGACCCAGCCGCCGCTGTCGCGGCAGATCCAGGTGCTGGAGCGCGTCCTCGACGTGCAGCTCCTCGACCGCACCAGCCGCTCGGTGCGCCTCACCGCCGCCGGGCGCAGCTTCCTGCCCGAGGCGCAGCGCATCCTGCGGCTCGCCGAGACCGCGACCCACGTCACCCGCCAGGTCGCGGCCGGCCGGGCCGGGGTGCTGAAGCTCGGCTTCACGGCGGCCTCGGCCTACGACTTCCTGCCGCGCCTCGTCATCGCCGCCCGGGCCGAGCTGCCGGACGTGACGCTCTCGCTGCGCGAGATGGTGACCAAGGACCAGGTCGAGGAACTCCTGGCCGGGCGCATCGACGCGGCGCTGGTCCGCCCGCCGGTCACCCATCCCGACCTCGCCTCGGTGCGGGCGCTGGCCGAGCCGATGGTGGTGGCCGTGCCCGCCGGCAACCCGCTGGCCGAGCGCACGACGCTGACGCTGGCCGACCTCGACCGCGAGCCGTTCATCGCCTCCGCGCCCAACGAGGCGCACTACTTCCACGACCTCGTGCGCGGCCTGTTCGCCGAGGCCGGCATCCAGCCGCGCATCGTGCAGCAGCTGACGCAGATCCACTCGATCCTGGCGCTGGTGCGCGCGGGGCTCGGCGTCGCGCTGGTGCCGGCGGCGGCCGAGCGCCTGCGCTTCGAGGAGGTCGCGTTCCGCCCCTTGCGCCTGCCGGCGCCGCGCCCGGCCGAGCTGCACCTCGCCTGGCGCCGCGACGGCGACGACCCGCTGATCGCACGCCTCATCGCGATCCTGGCGGCGCTGCCGCCGGAATGATCGATACCAAGATCGATGCACGCCACGCATCGATCGATCCAGCCTTTGGCTTGGACCCGCATCGGCATCCTTGCGAGAACTTCGCGTAGACGGCGCGCCAGACGCCGGTCCCGTCAACGCCCCGGGAGGCGACCATGCAGGCCGACGCCGTCGATGCCCCGTCGCGCGGGTTCTCGCGCACCCCCACCGTCACCGCGATGCGGGTCGTGCCGGTCGCCGGCCGCGACAGCATGCTGCTCAACCTCAGCGGCGCGCACGGTCCGTTCTTCACCCGCAACCTGGTGATCCTCGAGGATTCCACCGGCGCGAGGGGCCTGGGCGAGGTGCCCGGCGGCGAGCGCATCCGCGGCGTTCTGGAAGAGGCGCGCGACCTGATCGTCGGGCGCCCGCTCGGCGCCTGGCAGGCGGTGCTCAACGCGATGCGGGCGCGCTTCGCCGACCGCGATTCCGGCGGCCGCGGGCTCCAGACCTTCGACCTGCGCGTCACCATCCACGCGGTGACGGCGGTGGAATCCGCCTTCCTCGACCTGCTCGGCCAGTTCCTCGACGTGCCGGTGGCGGCGTTGCTGGGCGAGGGCCAGCAGCGCGACGCCGTCGCGATGCTGGGCTACCTGTTCTACGTCGGCGACCGCCGCCGCACCGATCTGCCCTACCGCGAGCCGACCGCCCGCGACGGCTGGATGCGGCTGCGCGACGAGGAGGCGCTGACGCCAGACGCCGTCGCCCGCCTGGCCGAGGCCGCCCACGAGACCTACGGCTTCGAGGACTTCAAGCTGAAGGGCGGCGTGCTCGCCGGCGAGGACGAGATCGCCGCCGTCACCGCGATCCACGCGCGCTTCCCCGAGGCTCGCGTCACCCTCGATCCGAACGGCGCGTGGTCGCTCTCGGAGGCGATCCGCCTGTGCAAGGGGCGGGGCGACGTGCTCGCCTACGCCGAGGACCCGTGCGGGGCCGAAGACGGGTTCTCGGGCCGCGAGATCATGGCCGAGTTCCGCCGCGCGACGGGGCTCCCCACCGCCACCAACATGATCGCCACCGACTGGCGCCAGATGAACCACGCGATCCAGCTCGGCGCCGTCGACATCCCGCTGGCCGACCCGCATTTCTGGACGCTGGCCGGCTCGGTCCGCGTGGCCCAGCTCTGCCGCGACCACGGGCTGACCTGGGGCTCGCACTCGAACAACCACTTCGACGTGTCGCTAGCGATGTTCACCCACGTCGCGGCCGCCGCCCCCGGCAAGGTGACGGCGATCGACACGCACTGGATCTGGCAGGACGGCCAGCGCCTGACGAAGGAACCGCTCGCGATCCGCGGCGGCCTCGTGCGGGTGCCGGAGCGCCCCGGCCTCGGCATCGAGATCGACATGGCCGAGGTCGAGGCGGCCCACGCCCTCTACCTGGACCACGGCCTCGGCGCCCGCGACGACGCGGCGGCGATGCGGTTCCTCGTCCCCGACTGGACCTTCGACAACAAGCGCCCCTGCCTCGTGCGGTGAGGGCGACATCCTCCCCCCGTCATTCCGGCGCTCGCCGAAGGCGAGCGCCGGAATGACGGGGGTGGGGCGTCGAAACCGTCCGATTCAAGACCGATTCCAACAGGAGACCATCCGATGGACGTCCTCACCAACCGCTTCAAGGCGGCGCTCGGCCAAGGCCATCAGCAGATCGGCCTGTGGTGCAGCCTCGCCAGCCCGATCTCCACCGAGGTCGTGGCCGGCTCCGGCTTCGACTGGCTGCTCCTCGACATGGAGCATTCCGCCAACGACCTGCGGGACGTCTACGCCCAGGTCCAGGCGATGATGGAGAGCCCGGCCCACGCCATGGTGCGGGTGCCGAGCGACGAGGCGATCACCATCAAGCGCATCCTCGACACCGGGGTGCAGTCGCTGATGATCCCCAACATCGACGACGCCGACCAGGCCCGTCGCGCCGTGGCCGCGACCCGCTACGCGCCGCGGGGCGTGCGCGGCTTCTCGCAGGCGCCGCGCGCCGCCCGCTTCGGCCGCATCCCCGACTACCACGCCCGCTGCGAGGCCGAGATCTTCGTGGCGGTGCAGATCGAGTCGCGCCGCGCGCTCGACAACCTCGACGAGATCGCCGCCGTCGAGGGCGTCGACGGCGTCTTCGTCGGCCCCGGCGACCTCTCGACCAGCCTCGGCTACCTCGGCCAGCAGAACCATCCGGACGTGGTGGCGATCATCGAGGAGACCGTCGCCCGCATCGGGAAGGCGGGCAAGCACGCCGGCATCCTCACCGCCAACGAAGAGCTCGCCCACCGCTACATCGCCGCCGGCACCCGCTTCACCGCGGTCGGCTCCGACATGGGCCTGCTCGCCCGCCAATCCGAGGCGCTCGCCGCCCGCTTCAAGGGCTGAGCCGAGACCCCGCCGCGGGCGACCGGGCTCACACATCTCGCCGCGCATCCCGAAGGCAGCGCGGGTTCCCCTCTCTCCGCGCGCGGGGAGAGGCCCGGCGGCACCCCGTCGTGCAGCCGGGGAGCGGAGGCGAAGCCGAAGCGGGGGTGAGGGGGCGCGACCGGATGAGCCTCCTCCGGGGCGCCCCCCTCACCGTCGGCTGCCGCCTCGCTTCGCCGACGACGAGGTCGCCGAAGCCCTCTCCCCCACCCAAGTCGGGCCTGCCCGATTTCGGCAGGCAGGTTCGGATCTCGGGCAAGCCCGAGATCCATGCGGGGCGAGGGGATGCGCGCAAAGCGAACCGCCAGAATTCAGGGATGCGTGAATCCTGTCGCCCACGACGGGCGAGGGAGGACGCGCCGCGCCATTCCAGGAGACACCACCATGAACATCGGATTCATCGGCCTCGGCATCATGGGCGCCCCCATGGCCGGGCACCTGATCGCCGCCGGGCACAGCCTGTTCCTGAAGAGCCGCCGGGCGGTGCCCGAGGCCCTGGTCGCCGCCGGCGGCACCGCCTGCGCCACCGCCGCCGAGGTGGCGAGCCACGCCGACATCGTCATCCTGATGCTGCCCGACACCCCCGACGTCGAGGCGGTGCTGTTCGGCGCGGACGGCGTCGCCGACGCGATCAAGACCGGCAAGACCGGCAAGACCGGCAAGACCGGCAAGACCGTGGTCGACATGAGCTCGATCTCGCCGATCGCGACCAAGGACTTCGCCGCCCGCATCGCCGAGCGCGGCGGCGCATACCTCGATGCGCCGGTCTCCGGCGGCGAGGTCGGGGCGAAGAACGCCGCCCTCTCGATCATGGTCGGCGGCGACGAGGCCGATTTCGGGCGCGTACGACCGCTGTTTTCGGCCATGGGCAAGACCGTGACCCATGTCGGCCCGGTCGGATCGGGCCAGGTGGCGAAGGTCGCCAACCAGATCATCGTCGCGCTCACCATCGAGGCGGTGGCCGAGGGCCTGCTGTTCGCATCCAAAGCCGGCGCCGACCCGGCCAAGGTCCGCGAGGCCATCACCGGGGGCCTGGCCACCTCGCGCATCCTCGAGCTGCACGGCAAGCGCATGATCGACCGGACCTTCGATCCGGGCTTCCGCATCGGGCTGCACCAGAAGGACCTGAACCTGGCGCTGGAGGGCGCCCGCGCGCTCGGCGTCAGCCTGCCGGCGACAGCGCTGGCGCAGCAGCTGTTCTCGGCCTGCGTCGCCAACGGCGGCGCGGCCTGGGACCACTCGGCGATGGTCCGCGCCCTGGAGCTCATGGCCGCCCACGAGGTCGGCGCCGCCTGACCCTGGCTCGATCGATCGATGCCGCGACGGCATCGATCGATCCATCGTTTGGATTGGAAGGTATCGACCGGGCGGACTAGTCTCGAACCCTGACGAAAACCGACCGCGACGGGCACGCATCCGTCGGGCGACCTCGGGAGGAAACCATGTCGCTGGCGATTCCGGTGCAGGCGGCGACGCGATTCCGCGTCCGCTACGTCATCCTCCTCGTGCTGTTCGCGGTCACGGTGCTGAACTACGCCGACCGCGCGATCATCTCGATCGCCGGCGTGCCGATCGCGCAGGAATTCGGCATCACGCCCGTGCAGATGGGCTACATCCTCTCCGCCTTCAGCTGGTCCTACGTCGCGGCCCAGCTCCCCGGCGGCTGGCTGCTCGACCGCTACGGCACCAAGTGGATCTATGCCGGCGGCGTGTTCTTCTGGTCGTTCTTCACCTTCGTCCAGGGCTGGGCCGGCTTCCTCGGCGCGGCTTCCGCGGTCACGGTGTTCTTCCTGATGCGGATGCTGGTCGGCGTCGCCGAGGCGCCGTCCTTCCCCGGCAACGCCCGCCTCGTCACCGCGTGGTTCCCGGCGGCCGAGCGCGGCAAGGCCTCGGCCGTGTTCAACGCCGCCCAGTACTTCGCGCCGGTGCTGTTCGCGCCGCTCACCGCCTGGGTCACCCAGAGCTTCGGCTGGCGCTACGCCTTCTTCGCCATGGGCCTGATCGGCCTCGTGATGGTGCTGCTCTGGGTCTGGCTGATCCACGACCCCGAGGACCATCCGAACGTCACGCCGGCCGAGCTCGACGAGATCGCCCGGGGCGGCGCGCTGGTGCAGGTCGGCGCAAGCCCGGCGGACCCCGCCAAGGCCGCGCGGGCCGACGCCGCACCGGCCGCCGGCACCGCGACGGTGAGCACCTGGGGCACCATCAAGCAGCTTCTGGGCAACCGGATGCTGCTCGGCATCTACGTGGCGCAGCACTGCATCAACGTGATGACCTACTTCTTCCTGACGTGGTTCCCGATCTACCTCGTCAAGCAACGCGGCATGAGCGTGCTCCAGGCCGGCTTCACCGCCTCGCTGCCGGCCCTGTGCGGCTTCGTCGGCGGCATCCTCGGCGGCGTGATCTCGGACGCCCTCCTGCGCCGGACCGGCTCGCTGAACATCGCCCGCAAGGTGCCGATCATCGCCGGCATGGTGCTCTCGATGGTGATCATCGCCTGCAACTACGTCGATTCCCAAGCCCTGGTGATCGGCCTGATGGCGGCGGCCTTCTTCGGCAAGGGCCTCGGGGCGCTGGGCTGGGCCGTCGTGTCCGACACCTCGCCCAAGGAGGCGGCGGGCCTGAGCGGGGCCTTGTTCAACATGTTCGGCAACACCGCCGGCATCACCACGCCGATCATCATCGGCTATCTCGTCCAGTCCTCGGGCTCGTTCGACACGGCGCTGGTCTTCGTCGGGATCAACGCGCTCGTGGCGATGAGCGCCTACCTCCTCCTCGTCGGCGACATCCGGCGGGTCGAGCTGCGCCGCGCCTGAGACCGACCGCCACCAGGGAGCATCCGATGCAGGACGCCGTGATCGACGCCGTGATCGAAGCCCCGCCGGCCCAGCCGGCCGGGCCCGCCCTGGGCGACGCCCCCCGCACCATCCGCCTGCATGCGAGCGACAACGTCGCCATCGTGGTCAACGCGTTCGGCCTGCCGGCCGGCACCGCGTTCCCGGACGGGCTGACCCTCGTCGAGTTCGTGCCGCAGGGCCACAAGGTGGCGCTCGCGGCGATTCCCGAGGGCGGCGCGGTGCGCCGCTACGGCGAGGTCGTCGGCATCGCGACGCAGGACATCCCTCGCGGCGCCTGGGTCGAGGAATCGCGCGTCGCCACCCCGACCGCGCCCGCGCTCGACGCCCTGGAGATGGCGACCCGCGTGCCGGCGCCCCCGGCGCCGCTCCAGGGCTACACCTTCGAGGGGTTCCGCAACCCGGACGGGTCGGTCGGCACCAAGAACATCCTGGCGATCTCGATCAGCGTGCAATGCGTCGCCGGCACCCTCGACGTGGCGATCCGCAAGATCAAGGCGGAGCTGCTGCCGCGCTTCCCCAACGTCGACGACGTGGTCGGGCTGACCCATGCCTACGGCTGCGGCGTCGCGATCAACGCGCCCCAGGCGGTGATCCCGATCCGCACCCTGCAGAGCCTCGCCCGCAACCCGAACTTCGGCGGCGCGGTGATGGTGGTGGGTCTCGGCTGCGAAAAGCTCGTCTCCGAGCGCCTGCTGCCGGACGGCGACGCAGCCGAGGACGGCGGCGTCGTGCGGATGCAGGACGAGCGCCACCAGGGCTTCGCCATGATGCTCGACAGCATCATGGCGATGGCGGAAGCCCGGCTCGAGATCCTGAACCGGCGCCGCCGCGAGACCTGCCCGGCCTCCGACCTCGTGGTCGGGCTGCAATGCGGCGGCAGCGACGCGTTCTCCGGCGTCACCGCCAACCCGGCGCTCGGCCATTGCGCCGACCTGATCGTCGCCGCCGGCGGCACGGTCATGTTCTCCGAAGTCACCGAGGTCCGCGACGCGATCCACCTGCTGACGCCGCGGGCCAAGACCCCCGCCGTCGCCGCGGCGCTGGTGCGCGAGATGGCCTGGTACGACGACTACCTTGCCAAGGGCGAGGCCGACCGGCGCGCCAACCCGTCGCCCGGCAACAAGAAGGGCGGGCTGAACAACATCGTCGAGAAGGCGCTCGGGTCGGTCGCCAAGTCCGGCACCTCGGCGATCTCCGCCGTGCTCGCCCCGGGCGAGCGGGTGACGGAGAAGGGCCTGATCTTCGCGGCGACGCCGGCGAGCGACTTCGTCTGCGGCACGCTGCAGCTCGCCTCCGGGATCACGCTGCAGGTGTTCTCGACCGGGCGCGGCACCCCCTACGGCCTCGCGCAATGCCCCGTCATCAAGGTCGCGACCCGCACCGAGCTCAGCCAGCGCTGGTCCGACCTGATCGACCTCGACGCCGGCCGCATCGCCACCGGCGACGCGACGATCGAGGAGGTCGGCGAGGAGCTGTTCCGCCTGATCCTCGACGTGGCGAGCGGGCGCAAGAAACCCTGGTCCGACCGCTGGGGCCTGTTCAACGACCTGACGCTGTTCAACCCGGCCCCGATCACCTGAGGGCCTTCGCGACGCACGCTTGAGGGCGGACGAGGCGCACGCCATGCGCCGGGTCCGCCGACGACGAGACGACATGCAGGCCGGGACGACGCCGGCCGGGAGGATCACCATGGGCGCCCTCGATCGCCGGACCCTGCTCGCGCTCGCGGGCGCCGCCACCCTCGGCCCGGCGGGCCGGGCGCTTGCCGCCTTCGAGCCCTCCGAGCGCCTGCCCGATCCGGCGATCGAGATCCTCGACCCGTCGTTCGCCAAGTACCGGATCTTCTCCGCGACGGTGGAGCGGATCGCCACGGGGTTTCGCTGGGCGGAAGGGCCGGTCTGTTTCGGCGACATGCGCTGCCTGCTGTTCAGCGACGTCGCGAACGACGCGATCCTGCGGTGGGACGAGGCGACAGGCGCGACGAGCGTGTTCCGCAAGCCCGCGAACTACGCCAACGGCAACGCCCGCGACCGCCAGGGCCGCCTGCTCACCTGCGAGCACAAGACCCGCCGGGTCACCCGCACCGAGCACGACGGCACGATCACCACCCTGTTCGACGGCTTCGAGGGCAAGCCCGCCAACGCCCCGAACGACGTCGTCTGCCGCTCCGACGGCTCGATCTGGTTCACCGACCCGCCCTTCGGCCCCAACCCCTACGAGGCGATGGCCAGGCCCGAACGGCCGGGCCAGGTGTTCCGCCTCGACCCGCGGACCGGACAGGCCACGGTGGTGGTGGCCGACATCGCCGGCCCGAACGGGCTGTGCTTCTCGCCCGACGAGACAAAGCTCTACGTCATCGAATCCCGCGCCCAGCCGAACCGGCTCATCCGGGTCTACGACGTGGTGGAAGACGGCACGCGGCTGACCGCCGACCGGGTGTTCTTCGATTGCGGCAAGGGCACCGCGGACGGGTTCCGGGCCGACGCCGACGGCAACCTCTGGTGCGGCTGGGGCATGGGCGCCGACCTCGACGGCGTCCTGGTGGTCTCGCCCGAGGGCAAGGCGATCGGCCGGATCCGCCTGCCGGAGCGCTGCGCCAACCTGTGCTTCGGCGGCGCCGACGGCAACCGCCTGTTCATGGCCTCGACGAAGTCGCTCTACGCGCTGTTCGTCAACACGCGGGGGGCGGTGCGGTAGGGGGTGTTTGCGACTTGGCGTTGCTGGTTCAAGACTGAAGCTGGGTACCGTCTGATAGGGATGGTCAGCCGAAATTAGACAGCGGCTGGGAAGCAGACCTTCGGCTTCGGCGATCGTACTAAACAGTCCTTAAGCGGACGGCTCGCCGTACGCGTCCTCGTAGAACTCAGAGATGGACCTGCCCTGGTAGCTCCAGAATGGGCCGGGCGCGACGCTGTATTCCAGCTGCATGACTTCACGGGTTGCCGCGGTAAGCGATAGCTCGTCTGTTCCGAGACGGACCTTTCGAGATCCGACGACGAACACCACGGCATCGTTCCGCGTACATTGAAACTCTGCACCGATAGGTATGCCCAAGACCGTGAAGTCTAGGTTTGGTCGGCGCGCGCGAAGCGCCCGTGTAGCCCCAAGTTCCTGTTCGGAAATCGAGGACGACTGATCCTCGACGACCTGCGTCGCGTCTTCGATGTGTAGGAGACGGAGGATTGCGAGTGCCTGCTCCGGTTCTATGCGAAAGAACTCCCGTCGCGCGTTAACGCGTTGAGGAGCAAAGGCAATGTGCAGGGCCTGCTCTACGCGAACCGCGTCCTCGACCCGGCAAGCAAAAACCAGCTCGAATGGCACTGGCACGCCCGTCGTGTAGAGCTGATCAAGCCGTGCCTGGGCTGTGTCCTGTGCCGTGCGGCCGATCTTAACGAGCCCAGGCATCGCGGGATTGGTTAGTAGGTAGACGATGCTGAGACCCGAGCCTGAACTTGTACGATCGATGCTATCCATAATCATCTGATACAGGAAATCTGCGGACAATGGCAATGGATCAGTTTGCTGCGGTGGTCTTGCAGGTCTCTGACCAAGCTGCTGTAGTTGATCTATTCGATGGCCCAAAAACAGACCGTCTGATCGTCCGCACTTGGTCGCAAGCCAACTCTCGCGCGCACACCCAGCCCCCGATCTCCCCGATCAAGTCAGCTCGACGAACGCGAGCCGGTCCGTGATCCCGACGGTCAGCGTCCGCGCGGGCGCGAGCGTCTCCACGCTCACGGAGCCGTCGTCGGCGAAGCGGTGAAGGCGGGCCGCCTTCGGCTCGGCCGAGAGCGTCAGGGCGACGGCTTGCGCCGGCGCGTCGGGCCGGGCCCGGCGCTTGACGGGGTCCCAGCCGTCGATCCCCAGCCAGAGGGGCACGAGGACGGCGCCGTCGCCGCGCCGGAAGCGGACGGCCTGGAGGTCGCGCGGGGTCGCGTCGACCGCCACGTCGAGGGGGGAGGCGGGCGCCGCGGCGCCGGCGCGGAACAGGCGCATCAGGTTGGCGACCGCCCGGAAGGTCGGGGTCGGCGCGCCGTCGAAGCGCAGCAGGCCGAAATGGCCTTCCGGGTCGGCCTCGCCGCGATCGACCGAGGCGATCAGCTCGTAGAGGTAGGTGCGGCGGATGCCCTGGAGGAAGCTCCACAGCAGCAGGCGCGGGGTGTAGCGCGCCCGCACGGCCTCCGAGACCGGGAAGTGGAAGCTCTTGGTGGCGAGCGCGGTGTGGTAGCCGTTCTCGGTGGCGAGCAGCGGGGCGCGGCCGAAGATCGGCCGGGCGGCGGCAATGAATCGGCGCAGGTCGCCGTTTCCGGTGGTCTCCGGGTGCTCCATGCCGGGGTACGGGTGGATGTTGCCGAAGTCGACGGCGTTAGCCAGCGACTCGGCGGCCGCGACGTTGGCCTGGACGTAGCTCGGCCCGGCGACCTTCAGCGCGCCGCCGGCGTTGCGCGCCGCCCGGTAGAGCGCGCGCTGGTGCTCGGCCGAGGCCTGCGGGCGGCCGGCGCCGGCGGCGATGTTGGGCTCGTTGCTGCCCTCGGCGATCTCGAGCCCGCCCGCGCACCAGGCGGCGACGTCGGGCAGGCGCCGGGGCGGCACCAGCGGCCCGACGTCAAGCCCGTCGTAGAAGACCAGGCTGAACAGGTGGCCGGCCCGCGCCAGCTCGGCGATCCGCTGAAATTGCGGCGGCGCCGACGCCTCCGCCCCCGGCAGCACGATGTCGTCGCGCAGGTGCCGGATCCCGAGCTCGTCGAGCGCCGCCGCGCAGCGTGCGAACCGGTCGACGTAGGGGGTCCCGCCGTGCCCGAAATGGGTGTTGACGCCGACGGAGCCGGTGAAGTCCGCACAGGCGTGGGACGGCAGCGCGCCGGCAAGCGCAGGGCGCGCGGCCAGCGCCGACGCGCCGGCCGCCAGCACGAGGCGGCGGGTCGGCCCCGACGAGGCCGGAGGGCAGGGCAGGGCGGGCCCGCGTGGCGGCATCGATCGCACCTCACTGCTTAGACCATGTCTCATGGGTCAGATCCCATGAGGTCCGGCGGATTGCCGCCGCCCCGCAGTCGCGGGGGCAAGACCTCGATGAGTCGGGCTCATCGAGGTCTGGTATTAGACCATGTCTCATGGGTCAGATCCCATGAGGTCCGGCGGACTTCCGCCGCCCCGCAGTCGCGGGGGCCGAACCTCGATGAGCCGGGCTCACCGAGGTTCGGTGTTACGGCGTCGCGGGGATTGGTACCGCCTCGGCGCGCGGCGCGGCGGCGGTGGCCAGGGCGGCCTTGCGGTTCAGGATCAGCGCGACGCTCCGGCGCAGCGGCGCGCGCAGGAACAGAAGCGCGAGGATGCCGTAGACCAGGATGCCGAGGCCGATCGCCGCCGCGAGGCCCTCGTGGTCGCCGAGCTGCGCATAGAGCCGTTCCTGCACCAGCGAGACGGCGGCGCCCATCGCCACCGAGCAGGCGAGGATCGGCGCCAGCAGGGCCGCGATCCGAAGGTTGCCGAGCGGCACGAACCGGCCGGCGGCCCGCACCACCAGCGGCGAGAACAGGTAGGCGCGCACCACGTGCCCGACGACGAGGGCCGACAGGCCGAACGGCGCCGTCACCATCGCGGCCAGGATCGTGATCGTGAACTGCCCCGCCGACAGCACCAGGGCGGTGCCGGTCCGGTCGGAGGCGGTGAAGATCATCCACAGCATCGAGGTCGCGACGAATTCCGGCCCGAGCAGCGCCAGGATGCGCAGCACCGGCACCGCCTCGCGCCACTGCTCGCCGAACAGCAGCGGCACGAGGTGGGGCGCCACCACGGCCATGCCGACGAAGGCCGGCAGCGCCAGCACCGCCGACATCGCGACGAAGCCGTCGAAGGCCGCGGCCAGCTCGCGCGGCCGGTCCTGCAGCCGGGCGTAGGTCGGCAGCGCCACGGCGGCCAACGGGATCACCGCGACCTGGCTGATCAGGTCGATGCAGCGCCACGCCATGCGCAGCAGCCCGATGTCGGCGGTGGAGAGGAAGTAGGCGGCGACCACCTCCTGGCTGCGGATGCTCAGCGTCAGGAGCAGTTGGGTCGAGAACACGCGCGAGCCGAAGGCGAGCTGGCGCCGGGCGTGGGGGCGCACGAAGCGCAAGCCCGGAAGCCAGGGAAAGGCCGCCCAGGTCAGCAGCGTCGTCATGCTGGTGGCCAGCAGGCGCTGGATCACCAGGCTCCAGACCCCGAAGCCGTTGAGCGCCAGCGCGATCGCCACGCTGCCGCCGATCAGGTTGGCGACGAGCGCCCGGATCGCGAGGCTGCGGAAGCCGAACCGGCGCTGCAGCCGCGCCTCGTGGATCACGCCGGCCGCCGCGATCACGAAGGTGGCCGCCAGCGCCGCCAGCACCGGCTGGAGCTCCGGGATGCGCAGCAGCCAGGCGACCGGCCACGACAGCGCGACGAGCGCCAGCCCGTAGAGGCAGCCGGAGGCCAGCGCCACCCAGAAGGCGGTGTCCACGAAGCCGTCGTCGAGCCGCTCGGTCTGGACCACGAGGTCGGGCAGGCCGCCCCGCGTGACGATGAGCAGGATGTCGATGAACACGACCGCGACGGCGACGAGCCCGAACTCGCTCGGGTCGAGCAGGCGCGCGAGCACCAGGAAGACCACGAAGCTCAGGACGACGTTGCCGACCGAGCTGACGGCGACCCACCCGGCCGCCCGCACGGAGCGGCCCGCCACGTCCTCCGGCGCCGCCGCGTCCGCTGCCGCGGCGGGGCCGAGGGGGCTAGGCGCCATGATGGAGGCCGTGCGCCGCCAACGGGTCCGGTGCGGTGCCGCGGCGCTCGGCGAGGAGCTCGGCGTAGAGGTCGAGGTACTTCTCGGCGACGCGCTCGGAGGTCGATTCCTGCAGGACGTGCTGGAACGCGCGCTCGTCCGGCAGGTTCGAGCGGCCGTTGGCCAGCACCGTGCGGATGCGGGCGGCGAGGTCGGGCGCGTCGCCCGCCCGGAACAGCCAGTCGGCGTTGTCCTCGCCGACCAGTTCCGGGATGCCGCCGGAATCGGCGCCGATCACCGGCACGCCCATGGCGTAGGCCTCGTAGACCGTGCGCGGGGAGGGCTCGGCCCAGAACGAGGGCACGACGAGGACGTCGATCTCGGTGAGGAAGTCCTTGGGGTCGACCCAGCCGACGAACTCGATCGGCAGGCCTTCGGCCTTCGCCTTGAAGCGCTCGATCGAGTCGTCCATCGCCTGGCCCGCGATCAGGCAGCGCCAGCCGCCGGCGCCGTTCCCGATCGCAGCGCGATCGGTCGCGGCTCCAGGGTCTGGTTCAGAGGCGCACGCTTTCGCCGAACCGGGATCCACTTCGGCGGCGTGCGCGCGTGAGCCGACCTCGGCCAGCGCGTCGATCAGCGTGCCGACGCCCTTCTCGACGTTGATCCGCCCGAGATAGCCGAAGGTCATCGGCTTACCCGTGCGGTCGATGCGGCGGCGCGCCTCCGGGTCGCCGTCGGGCACCGTGCAGGAATAGTAGATCACACGGCGCCGCTCCGGGGCGAGGTGGCGGAACAGGCCGTGGTCGACATGGGTCTGGAGGATGCGGGTGCCGACGCTCGCCACCGCATCGACCCAGCGGTTGGTGAGCTGCTTGGAGGCGTTCACGACCTTGCAGCCGAGGTGCCAGTGCGTGCACGGCGCGCCGTGCTTGAACATCGCGGCGTTGCCGCAGATCAGGTCGTACTCGCAGACCGTGTGGACGATCGGGATGGAGCGCTTGGCCGCCTCGCGCCAGACCAGGGTCGAGATGTCGAGGAGCGAGTGGGTGTTGACCACGTCGGGCCGGAAGTCGTCGAGCACCCGGCCGAAATCGGCCGCGACCGCGAAATTCCACTGCTGCTTCAGCTTGGCGGCGTTGCGCGCGAAGCGGCCGTGCTGCGCCCAGTCCTCGAGCCAGAAGTCGTTGTGGTGGGCCATGCGGTAGACCGTGACGCCGTTGCGCACGGTCTTCGCCTTGGCCTGCCGCTCGATGCAGGCGGCGGCGACCGTGTGCCCGAGGCCGGCGAGCTCCTCCGCCAGGTGCTCGACGGACCGCTCGGCGCCGCCGACGATGTGCGGCGGGTAGAGCGAGCTAAGATGCAGGATGCGCATGGCGCCTTGATCCTTGGAGTCGCGATCCGTCGGCGAAGGCGGGCTCAGGGCTGAGGAGGGTGCGGTAGAGGTCGAGATAGCGGGCGGCGACAGCCTGCGGCCGGGTCCCGGCGGTGACCGTCGCCGCGTTGCCGAGGCCGGACGCGAGGCGGGCGGGGTCGGCCACGACCCGCGCCATCGCGGCGGCCAGCGCCTCCGCGTCGCCCGGCGGCACGAGCCAGGCGGGATCGCCCGTCCCGACCTGCTCGGCGATGCCGCCGACGGCCGTGCCGATCACCGGCACGCCGCGGGCGTAGGCCTCGGCGACCGTGCGCCCGAAGGCCTCGGGCCAGACTGGGGGGACCACGAGGCAGTCGACGCGGTCGAGGAAGGCGTCCGGCGCCACGAACCCGTCGAAGGCGACGGGCAGGCCGGCGGCGAGGCCGACGTAGCGGTCGAGCCCGTCGGCGGCGCGCCCGGCGATGCGCAGGCGCCAGCCGGCAGGGGGCAGGCGGCGGCAGGCCTCGAGCAGGGTGTCGACGCCCTTCGACGCCTCGATCCGGCCCATGTAGCCGAAGGTGATCCCATCCGAGGGCAGGGCGCGCGGGGCCGGCGGCGACCCCGCCTCGATCGGGTTCCAGATCACCTGCCGCAGGGCCTCCGGCACGTCGCGGAAGTACCCGGCCGCGAGGTGGCGGGCCAGGATGTCCGCGCCGACGCCGACCACGGCCTCGACCGGGCGCTGGCAGACCCGGTGCAGCAGCGCGTAGGCGCGGCACTTGGCGTGCTGCCGTTCGCAGGCCCGGCCGTCGCGCACCATCGCGCCGTTGCTGCACAGGCTCGTGAAGTCGTGCAGCGTGTGGACGACCGGAACCCCGAGGCGGCGCAGCATCGGCCAGATCCGCGGGGTCAGCTCCGACAGGGAGTGGGTGTTCACCACGTCGGGGGAAAAATCGCGGACCGCCGCCTCCATCGCGGCGAGCGTGCGCCCGTCCCACTGCACGGCGAGCTTGTAGCGCAGGCGGTCGAGCCGTCCGTGCTCGGCCCAGTCGAGGACGTGGAACGGCGTCCCGTGGCCGAGGCGGTAGATCGTCGCCGCGTCCGACCGCTCGGGCGGCTGGGCCCGGCGCGACAGGCAGGCGACGCCGACCTGCGCCCCGAGGCCCGCCTGCATCCGCACGAGGGTCTCCACCATCAGCTCCGCCCCGCCGACCTGTTCGGGCTGAAACAGCGAGGTGATGTGGAGAATACGCATCTGTTCGATCTGGCGGTGCTAGATCGACCCTAGTGCGGGGTTATTGCCAGTCGATGAAGCGAATCCTCCTCAACATGCCGAGCCAGTTCGGGGGCAAGCCGTCGGGCGTCGCACGGGTCGCGTTCGCGCTCGTCGAAGAGCTCGTCCGGCGCCCGGACGTGGCCGTCGTGCTGCGCTCGCCCTGGACCCGCGACGCGCTCCCCGCCGCGTTCCGCGACGCCGTCGAGGTCGTGACCGTGCCGCGCCCGCGCATCATGGTCCTCGACGTGCTGGCCCAGCTCGTCACCGTCCCGGCCTGCTGCCGGCGGCACGCCATCGACGTGGTGCTGAACATCGACCCCTACGGCGCGGGCGCCGGGGGGCGGGCGCGGGTGGTCGTGGTCCACGACCTGTACTTCCGCACGATCCCCGAGAGCGCCGGCCCGCGCGAGGCCTTCACCACCGACTGGATCTTCCGGCTGATGCTGGCGCGCAACCACGCCGTTGTCGCGGTCTCGGATGCGACCCGGCGCGACCTGGAGCATCACTATCCCGCGGCGCGCGAGCGCGTCCGCGTGATCCCGTCCGCCGCCGTGCTCGACCCCGCCGTGCTCGCCGTGATGGACCCCGCGGAGGTGGCGGGGCACTACGTGCTCGCGGTCGGAAACGCCACGCACAACAAGAACTTCGGCCTGCTCGCCGAAGCGGTGGCCGCGCTCGCGCCGAGCCATCCCGACCTCGCCGTCGTCCACGTCGGCGAGGACCCGGCCGACGCCGTCGCCGGGACGCTCCGGCGGCTCGGGGCGGCCACCCGGGTGGTCCGCCTGTCGCGCATCGACGACCGCCGGCTCGCCGCGCTCTACCGCGGCGCCCTGTGCCTGTGCGTGTCGTCCTTCGCCGAGGGCTTCTGCCTGCCGGTGCTGGAGGCGCAGGCTTTGGGCTGCCCGGTGGTGTGCTCGGACCGCTCGGCGACGCCGGAGGTGGCGGGGGAGGGCGCGCTGACCTTCGATCCCAGCGACGCCGGCGCGCTGGCCGCATGCCTGCGCCGGCTCCTCGACGAGCCGGGCCTGCGCGAGGCCCTGGTCGCAAAGGGCCGCCGCAACGAGGCCCGCTACACCTGGGCCGCCACCGCCCGCGGCTACGCCGACCTGCTCGACGCCGTGCTCGCCGACGCGCCGCCCCGCCCGCGCTGACGGCGAGGCCCAGGCCGGCGCACGCGCCGTCCGCGTTTCCCGATGGCACGCGGCCTCGAATTCACGGCGATCGGTATAGTTAAGATTTACCACGTCGGGGAAATAGGCAGTCTTACGCCTGTCCTGCGGCCTTTCAGCGGTCGATATTTCTAAAACCGCAAACATCTCAACCTAACGAAAGCATAGGTCGCGATCGTTCAGGGCACTCAACCTGACGGTCGCATCCGCAAGCGGCGTCCCATCGCCGTCCCTCTCCTTCGAGGTCTCGAAGATGCGCGTCGCGATCGTCCATGATTGGCTCTACGTCGTCGGCGGCGCCGAGAGGGTGCTGCGCGAGATCCTGGCGATCTATCCCGACGCGGACGTCTTCACGCTGTTCGACTTCCTGAGCCCGGCCGACCGCGCCCGGATCGGCCTCGGCGCCACGCAGACGAGCTTCCTGCAGAAGATGCCGTTCGTGCGGACCCGCCACCGGTCGTACCTGCCGCTGATGCCGATCGCCGTCGAGCAGTTCGACCTCTCGGCCTACGACCTCGTCATCTCGAGCAGCTACGCCGTCGCCAAGGGCATCCTGACCGGGCCGAACCAGGTCCACGTCTCCTACATCCATTCGCCCATGCGCTACGCCTGGGACATGCAGCACGACTACCTGCGGGAGAGCGGATACGACCACGGCGTCAAGAGCATGGTCGCCCGCATGATCCTGCACCGGATGCGCCTGTGGGACACCCGCACCGCGAACGGGCCGGACGCGGTGGTGGCCAACTCCGCCTTCGTCGCCCGGCGCATCCGCAAGGTCTACGGCCGCACCGCGGAGGTGATCCATCCGCCGGTGACGCAGTCGGCGACCCGCGCGGACCTGCCGCGCGGCGAGCACTTCCTCGTGGCGAGCCGCCTCGTGCCCTACAAGAACGTGCTCGCGGTGGTGCAGGCCTTCGCGCTGATGCCCGACCTCAAGCTCGTCGTCGCGGGGACCGGCCCCGAGGAGGCGCGCCTGCGCGAGGCGGCCGGGCCGAACGTGACCTTCGCCGGCTACCTCGCCGACAAGGAGCTCCGCCGGCTCATGATCACGGCGCGCGCCTTCGTGTTCGCGGCGGAGGAGGATTTCGGGATCATCCCGGTCGAGGCGCAGGCCGAGGGCACCCCCGTCCTCGCGCTCGGCCGCGGCGGCGCGCGCGAGACGGTGGCGACGCTGGCGCCCAACCGCTCGGGCATGTTCTTCGCCGAGCCCGAACCCGCGGCGATCGCGGCCTGCGTCCGCGAGTTCATCGAGCAGGAGGGCACGTTCTCGCGCGCCGCCTGCCGCGCCCAGGCGGCGCAGTTCGCCCCGGAGGTGTTCCGCGCCGAGTTCGCCGGCTTCGTCGACGCGCAGATGGCCCTCCACCACGACCTCGGCGCCGGCCGGGAGCGCTCCGGCCACCGCCTCAAGGCGCTCGCCTGAGGTTCTGGCCCGGGCCCGAGGCCCCGGCCCGACGGCATCCGCCACCCCCGGCCCGCGCGACGCGGCCGGACCTTTCGCTCACCTCGCACGGCTTCCGCGCCCCTGCCCGCGGACCGGCACCAGACCCGGTGGTCGACGATGACGACGTCCTACCTCAGCCCGATCCAGACGGCCGGCCCGGCCCCTGCGCGGGCGGCCGAGAACGGCCAAGGTGCAGGCCAAGGTGCAGGCCAAGCGACCAACCAGGCCGCCGGCCTGGTCGCGGCGATCCTGCGGCGGCGCGGCCTGTTCGCGGCGGTCTTCGCCTCCGTGATGGCCGTCGCGATCCTGCTGCTGATGGCGGCGCCGACGCAGTACCTCGCGGTCGGCTCGGTGATCGTGGCCGAGCCGGAGCCCGGCAGCAACAACCCCAACGCCTCGGTCGCCTGGATCCAGAAGCTCGGCGACCCGGCCGACATCGAGAGCCAGATGCTGGTGATCCGCTCGCCGCGGATCATGCGCCTCGTCGCCTCGGGCGACGTGGTCGAGAAGGTCGTGGCCGAGTGCCGGCAGAGTGCGCGCGGGGGCCTCCTCGCGGGCCTGATGCCGCAAAGGGACGACGGCTGCGACAGGCTGCGCGGCAACGCCGACCTGGTGGTCGACACCCTGCAGCGGCGCTTCGTCGTCACCGGCGCGGGCCGCTCGCGCGTCATCAACATCGCCTACCGGTCGCCGAACGCCGAGACCGCCCAGGCGCTGACCAACGCGCTGATCACGACCTTCCTCGACGACCAGCGCGGCGTCCTCGCCAACAGCCGCGAGGCGGCCACCGAGTGGCTGTGGAAGGAGGTCCGCCAGCTCGACGCGTCGTTGCGCGCCGACGAGGCCAAGATCCAGGCGTTCCGCCGCAGCAAGGGCCTGATGTCGGGCGCCAACGCGCCGATCACCTCCGAGCGGCTGAGCACCATCACCCAGCAGCTCGCGGCGGCCGAGACCGCCAAGGCCGACGCCGCCGCGCGCCTGGCCGAGATCAACGCCGACCAGGCCCGCGGCTCGATCGACGCCCCGGCGGTGCTGGCGAGCCGCACCATCGGCGACCTCAAGCAGCAGATGAACGTGGTGGCCGCGCAGATCGCCAACACCGGCACGGTGCTGGGGCCGAACCATCCGACGCTACAGGCGATGCGCACGGAGCTGGCCGGCCTGAAGCTGCGCGTCGAACGCGAGGTCGCGAGCATCGGCGCCGGCCTGAAGAAGACCTACGACGCGTCGAGCGCGCTCGCCAAGTCGCTGCGCCAGCAGATGGAGGGCGCCAGGACCGACGCCGCCGCCGCGATGGAGAACGAGTCGGTCGCCGCCGGCATGGTGCGCAACGCCGAGATCAAGCGGGGCCAGTACGCCGACCTGTACAAGCGCGCCAACGAGCTCGAGACCGAGCGCCGCATCCTCGTCGGCAGCACCCGCCTCGTCAGCCTCGCGGACGTCCCGGCCGCCCCCGTCACCCCGAAGCCGCCGCTGTACCTCGGCGCCGGCTTCGTGCTCGCCGCGGCGCTGGCCGCCGCCGCCGCGCTGCTCCGCGACCGCGCCGACCGCAGCGTGCGGACCTCGACGCAGGTCGCCGCGGTCGCCCACGCCCCGGTCTTCGCCCAGCTGCCGCACCTGCGCGCGGCCGGCGGGACGGCGCGCCTCGGACGGATCGGCGCCGCCGGAGCCGACCTGCCGCTCGCCGCCGCCCTGCGCGACGCGCGCGCCGACCCGCTGATGCAGCAGGTGCTGCGCAACCTCGGCGCCCGGCTGATGCTGGCCGGGACCGACGGCCGCAGCCGCGCGATCCTGCTGACCTCGGGGGCGCCGGGCGAGGGCAAGTCCTTCACCACCCTCGCGCTGGCCCAGCTCAACGCGGGGAGCGGACGCCGGGTGCTCGTGATCGAGGGCGACCTGCGCCGCCCGGTCTTCGAGGCCGCCCTGGACCTGCCCGCCGGCCCCGGCCTCGCCGGCATCCTGCGCGGCGAGGCCCTGCCGCGGGAGGCCGTGATCGCGACCGCGACGCAAAACCTCGACGCCATCCCCGCCGGCACGCCGACCACGGATTCGACGGAGCTGCTGATGGGCGCGCGCATGACCGAGCTGCTGGTCTGGGCGCGCAAGTACGACCTCGTGCTGATCGACAGCCCGCCGGCCGCGATCCTGATGGACGCCCAGATCCTGGCGCGGCAGGTCGACGGCGTCCTGTGCTGCACCCGCTGGGGCCGCTCGCAGGTCTCGGCGATCAGCGCCACCGTCGCGGGCCTGCGCGAGGCCGGCGGCGACGTGTTCGGGCTCGCGATCACGATGGTGCGTCCCGACGACCACCCGTTCTACGACACCGGGCACGAGCCGGCGCGCCGCTACCTCGGAGCCGCGTGATGCGCCGCCCGCGGGTCGTGTTCGTCAGCCACACCGGCACGATGTCGGGCGCCGAGATGGTCCTGTGCGACGCCGTCGCCCCCTGGCGCGGCGCCACCGCCTTCCTGTTCGAGGACGGGCCGCTCGGGCAGGCCTTGCAGGAGCGGGGGCTGACGCTCGTGCATGCGCGCCACGGGGCCGGGCTGTCGGCGCTCCGCCGCGACGGCTCGCTCTGGCGGTCGATCCCGCTCGCCGGCAGGCTCCTGGCGACGGTCCTCGCGCTGGCGCGATGCGCCAAGTCCCACGACGTGGTCTACGCCAACTCGCAGAAGGCCTTCGTCCTTTCGGCGCTCGCCGCCGCGCTGGTGCGCCGCCCCCTGGTCTGGCACCTGCACGACATCCTCGATCCCGCGCATTTCGGGGCGGCGCAGCGCGGGCTCCAGGTCCGCCTCGCCAACGCCCGCGCGACCCGCGTCGTGGTGCCCTCCACCGCCGCGGCGGACGCCTTCGTCGCATCGGGCGGGCGCCGGGACCTCGTCGAGGTGGTGCCCAACGGCCTCGACCTCGACCTCGACGGCGACCCCGGCGACCCGGCCGACCTGCGCCGGAGCCTCGGGCTGCCGGACGGGCCGCTGGTCGGCGTGTTCAGCCGGCTCGCCCCGTGGAAGGGGCAGCACGTGGTGCTCGAAGCCCTGGCCCGTTCGCCCGGCACCGCCTGCCTCGTCGCCGGCACCGCCCTGTTCGGCGAGGACGCCTACGCGGCCGGCCTGCATGCGCTGGCGGCCGAGCGCGGTCTCGCCGACCGCGTCTACTTCCTCGGCCAGCGCGGGGACGTGCCGCGCCTGATGCGGGCGGTGGACGTGGTGGTCCACCCCTCCACCGCCCCCGAGCCGTTCGGGCGCACCCTGGTCGAGGCGATGCTGGTCGGCACGCCGGTGATCGCCACCGACGCGGGCGCCGCGGCCGAGATCCTCGACCGGGGCGCGGCGGGAACCCTGGTGCCGCCCGGCGACGCCGCCGCGCTCGCCGACGCCATCGCCCGCGTCCTGTCGGCTCCGCCCGAGATCGGAGACCAGGTCGCCCGGGCGCAGGCGACCGCCCGCGCCCGCTACGGCGCCGCCCGGATGCAGGCGCGCCTGGCCGACCTCATCCGCCGCGCCGCGGGCGGCGAGGGAGACTCCGCCGCGATCCCGGAGATTTCGGCCGACGCGCCGGCGAGGACGACGCGATGAGCACGGGACGCGCCGGCACCCTCGACCGGCCGGCGCCAGCGCGGCTTCACCGCCGCGACGGCGTGCAGAACCTGCGCCTCGACGGCCTGCAGTTCCTGCGGGCGGCGGCGGCCGTGATGGTCGTCCTGCTCCACGCCGAGCTGCTGGTGTCGCTCCAGGCGGAGGCGCGCGGCCTCGCCATGCCGCGCCTGACCGCCCTGCCGCTCGGGGCCGGCGTCGACCTGTTCTTCGTCATCTCCGGGTTCGTGATCGTCTACGCCTCGGAGCCGCTGTTCGGCGCGCCCGGCGGGGCTGCGACCTTCCTGAGGCGCCGCCTGCTGCGGATCGTGCCGTTGTACTGGTTCGCCCTCGCCCTGCGGCTCGCCGTGCTGCTGGCCTTCGCCGCCGCCGGCCATGCCGCCGCGCCGAGCCTGGCGGACGTGGCGACCTCGTACCTGTTCGTCCCGTTCGACACCCGCGGCTTCGGGCCGGACTACCCGTTCCCGATCCTCGATCTCGGCTGGACGCTCAACTACGAGATGCTGTTCTACCTCGTCTTCGCCGGGGCGATGGCGCTCGCCGCGCGGACGACGCCGAGCATGACCGCGACCGCACGCGAGCGGGCGGCGCTGGCCGCCGTGGCCGTCCTCGCCGGCGGCGTGGCCCTGGCCTGGCTGTGGCCGCCGGCCCTCGACCAGCTCCGGTTCTGGCTGCGCCCGATCGTCCTCGAATTCGCCGCCGGCGTCGGCCTGGCGCTGCTGTTCCGCCGCGGCGTCCGGCTCGGGCGCGCGGGCGGCGTCCTGCTCTGCGGCCTCGGCCTCGCCGTGTGGGCGACGATCGACCTGTCCGGGTTCGCCGGGTCGGACGCGCCCGGCAATTACGGCTGGGCGCGCACCCTGGTCTGGGGCGGCGGCGCGGTGCTGGTCGTCGCCGGCGTGGTCCTGGGCGACCTGCGCTTCGATGCGCCTCCGTTCCGGGCGATCGCGCGGATCGGCGACGCGTCCTACGCGCTCTACCTGCTGCACCCCTTCGTCTTCCTCGCCGCCAAGGCGATCCTGCCGCGGCTGCCGCTCGGCGCCGGGCTTCTCTGGCCGCTGGCGCTGCTCCTCGTCGCCGTCTCGGTCGCGGCGACCGAGGTCTTCCACCGCCGCGTCGAGCGGCCGGTGCTGCGCTGGCTGCAGGGCGGTCCGCGCAGGCCCGCCGCGCCGGGCGTGCGGGTGGGAGCCGGCGCATGACGGCGCCCGCGATCCCGGCCCGGGCCGCGCCCGGCCACACCTTCGCGCTGCTCGACGGGCTGCGCGGCGTCGCCGCGATCCTGGTGGTGGTCCGCCACGCGCCGAACCTGTTCGGCCTCCAGCCCGGCGCGGTCGAGACGCATCTGGCCGTCGACCTGTTCTTCGTGCTCAGCGGCTTCGTCCTGGCGCACGCCTACGCGGCGCGGGTCCGCGACGGCCTGCCGGCGCGCGCGTTCCTGCGCATCCGGGTGATCCGGCTCTACCCGCTCTACGCGCTCGGGCTCGCGCTCACCGTCGCGGTGGCTCTGCTCTCCTTCGCGGTCGGTCAGGGGCCGGGCTTCTCGCCCTCGGCGCTGGCGCTGTCGACCCTGTGCTCCGCGCTGATGCTGCCGACGCCCCCTGAGGTCTCGAACATGCAGGCAGCGATCTTCAAGCTGAACTTCCCGTCGTGGTCGATCTTCTTCGAGCTGATCGCCAACATGGCGTTCTTCTACGGGCTGTCGGCCCTGTCGGCCCGGCGGCTCGCCGCCTTCGTGGCGCTGGCCTTCGCGGGCCTGTGCGCCGTCGCCCTCCAGTCAGGCGACCTCGACGTCGGCTACACCTGGAACGAGGTCCACGCCGGGCTGATCCGGGTGATGTTCGCCTTCCCGGTCGGCGTCCTGCTCTATCGCCACTGGATCGCGCGCGAGAGCGGCGCCCCGCGCCGCCTCGCGTCGGGCAACGCCGGCGCGGTCGCCTGCCTCGCGGCGCTGACGCTGGTGCTGGTCGTGCCGGTCCCGGCCCTGGTCAAGCCCGTCTACGACGTGCTGGTGGTGGCCTGCGTCTTCCCGGCGTTGGTCTACGCCGCCGCCGGGATCACGCCCGGCCCGCGGCTGGCCGCCCTCTGCCTCAAGGCGGGCGCGGCCTCCTATCCGCTCTACATCCTGCACGCGCCCTGCGTCGCCTGGGTCGAGGCCGTCGGCCGGCGCATGCCGGGCGTCGCCGACCGGATCGCCGCCCCCTATGCCGGGCTCGCCTTTCTGGTCGTGCTGCTCGCGGCCTGCCTCGTCCTCGTCCGCGTCTACGACGCGCCCGCGCGCCGACGGCTCGGGCGCCTCGCGATCCCGAAGCCTGACCAAACCTTGCAGGCGGACCGGACCTGGCAGGCGGACATCGCGCGGTCCTGAGAGCGGCCGGCCCCGGCGGCCAACCCGCGCAGGCGGCCGCGGGCGGGGCGGCCTCGCTTTCCCCATCCGGCGACGCGGCGTAAGAGGACGCCCCCGAACCGTTGCGAGACCCCATGTCCGTCTCACCCGTCGCGGCCCACTCGACCGGTCCCGCGCGCGACCCGGCCGCCGACGAGGCCCTCGACCCCGACGCGATGCGCCGGCCGCTGCCGGACGCGTGGTACTGCGTCGGCCAGGCCTCGGGGCTGACGGGCAAGGCGCTGCGCGCGGTCGAGCTGAACGGCGAGCAGATCGTGATCGGGCGCGACGCGTCGGGCGCGCCCTTCGCGCTCCGCGACCGCTGCCCCCACCGCGGCATGGCGCTGTCCAAGGGCGGCTTCGACGGCGCCGAGCTGGTCTGCCCGTTCCACGGCTGGCGCTTCTCCACCGAAGGCCGCTGCCGCGACGTGCCGACGCTCTCCGAGCACGACGCGGCCGACTTCTCGAAGATCGTGGTGCAGCGCTTCCCCGTGGTCGAGAGCGCCGGCTTCGTCTGGGTCAACCCGAACCTCGGGGCGCCGGGCGAGACCGCTTCCCTGCCGGCCCTCGACTTCGACCCCGTCGGCTCCCTCGTGGTCGAGCTCGTGGTCGAGGCCTCGTTCGACCTGACGACGCTGAGCCTCGTCGATCCCGGCCACGTCGCCTTCGTCCACGATTCCTGGTGGTTCCGGCCGTCGAAAGAACTGCGCGAGAAGAAGAAGACCTTCCGGCCGGTGCCGCACGGCTTCGTCATGTCGAGCCACGCCACGACGACGAGCTCGCCGGTCTACCGCCTGCTCGGCGGGGTGCCCGACGTCGAGATCGAGTTCCGCCTCCCCGGCGTGCGCCTGGAGCGGATCACGGCGGGGCCCAAGCGCCTCGCGAACTACACCTTCGCGACGCCGCTGACGGCGAACCGCACGATGCTGACCAACGCGCTCTACTGGAACATCCCCGGCCTCAACCTGCTGAAGCCCGTCGCCCGCCCGCTGATGCGCCAGTTCCTGACCCAAGACCAGCAGGTGCTCCAGCACGCCCAGGCCGGCCTCGACCGGAAACCCACCATGGTGCTGTTCGGCCAGGGCGACCTGCCCTCGCAATGGTATTTCCGCCTGAAGCGCGAGGCGCTGGAAGCCGCCCGCGCCGGCCGCCGATTCGAAAACCCGCTGGAGACGCGGGAGCTGCGCTGGCGCTCGTGAGGAATGTCGGGGGAGACCCACGGCGTGTTCAAGCCGGGCGGATGCCGGCTCGTGCGAAGAGATTCGACCCCACGACGAGATAGGGCGTCCTCCGTGATCCGGAGGCCCTGGACGATGCTCTCGCGCTCGTCTTCGGGAGCGGGCTCCGCGCCGTGCGGGAAGCGGCCTTCGGCCTGTCGTCGCGAGTCAGACCAAATCCGGTCGATCCCCGCGGGATGGCGGATCCGGGCTTCGCTCAGGCGCCGCCCGGGCTGGCCTGAGACGGCCTCCGCTTCGATCGAGCGGAGGCCGTCTCGGACGTTCCGCCTGCGACCCCGGCCGACGTCCCATGGACCGGGCGGCGGCTTCACGGGCGTCGCAGGGTACGATCCGACGGGTTCACTCCAAACCGTCCTCCTGCGGAACGGTGTCGCCGAACGGCACCGTGAGCACCCGGTCGCCGGCCTCGTCGGTGACCTCGAACGAACACACCATCCAGTCGCGGATCATCGTCAGGCGGTCCTGCGCGATCATCTTCCGGGCGACCGACAGGGCGTGCTCCCGGGCAGCCGCCACGTCGGCAAGCTCATCACCCTCTTCATCGATCGCCAATCCCGAGACGCCGTCGCGGTGTCGAACGTTGAAGAAGAACCGGGGCATCAGGTACTCTCGATCAGCCGCGCATACTCACGCTCGGGCAGGCCGTAGCCTTCCTCCACAACCGCCTCCATCGCCGGGCGATCCAGGATCGTGATGCGACCTCGCCGCGCACGGATCAGGCCGTGCCCCTCCAGGGCTTGGATGGCCAGGGTGGTGGTGCTGCGCTGCGCCCCCAGCATCGTGGCGAGGAACTCGTGGGTGAGCGCGAGGTCGTCGCCGTCCAAGCGGTCGTGGCACATCAGCAGCCAGCGGGCGGAGGCGCACGTCGATGTTGTAGGCTGCGTTGACGAAGGCGGTCTGCGCCGTCTGGAGGATCAGGGTCTGGACGTAGCGCAGCAGCAGCTTGCGCAACGATGGGCTCGCGTCGACGGCCGCTTCCAGATCCGCGATGCCGATCGCCAGCATCTCGCCCGCGGACTGGATGAAGTGGTGGAACGGCGTCCGATCCCCGCCGAGCAGTACGGGCGTGGCGCCGACGAGGCCCTCGCGGCCGATCAACCCGACCTCGACTTTGCCGAAGCTTCCGCTGACGATCGAGGAAAAGCCGTTCTCCGGGAAGAACAACGACCGGATCGGCTCGTCGGGCGCGATCACCGTCTGGCGTAGCTCGGCGGTGACGCGCTGCAGGTGCGGCTGGAGCAGCACGAAATCGTCGGCAGGCAGGGCCTTCAGCAGGCGGTTGCGGACGGTGGCTTGCTGAGGCTGGGACACGGCGCTCTCTTGCGGGGGAAGGGCAAGAGCACGGTGGTCTCCTAAGCGCCTACGCCCGGAACCACCGGCAGACGACGGACGAAGTATCCGAGCATCTTCGATCTAGTCAAATGTCAGGACTAAGCTTTAACTTATGTGAAACGCAGCTGGACGGTGTGTTGGCTACCACACCAAGAGCAAGAGATATCTATCAAATACGATGGAGCACCGTTTATAACTTAGGTGCTGGAACCATGCGATCGGCAATTGGCTCTGCGGCGCGGTGATGGGAGCTATGCATGGATCCGATGAGTCAGCAGCCGTCCGTACTGCTCGCGGAACCGGATGCGGTCGTCGCCATGGATCTCAGCGAAGCGCTGGAGACGGCGGCCTACCGCGTGCTCGGCCCCTGTGCGACGACGGCGGACGCCGTGCAGATCCTCGAGCGCGAGCAGCCGACCTTGGCCGTCCTCGACGTGCAGCTGCGGGACGGACCCTGCATCCCCCTGTCGCGCGAGCTGCGCCAGCGGGAGATCCCCTTCCTCGTCCACACCGGCATCCACCGCGACGAGGTGGCGGCCACCAGCTTTCGCAACGCGCCGTGGCTGATCAAGCCCGCCCTGCCTTGGGACGTGGTGACCCTGTTGGACGAACTCGCCCTCTCCAGCGCCGCACCTGTCGGCGCCGAGGCACCGACACCGCTTCGGCTGTCCAAGGCTGCGACCGGCTGGAACAATCCGCTCGTGCGCAAGCTCAAGGGCTTCGCGCCCCTGTCGGAGGCCGACATGGCGGTGCTGGAGCGGATCAGCGCTCCGTCCCGGATCGTCCCGTCGCAGACCGACCTCGTCCGCGAGGGCGACGCGCCGGAGGGCGTGTTCCTGATCCTGGAGGGCATCGCCTGCCGCCACAAGGTGCGGGCGACCGGCGCCCGCCAGATCACCGCCTACCTCGTGCCGGGCGACTTCTGCGACCTCGACGTGGCGTTGCTCGACAAAATGGACCACGCGATCACTACCCTGTCCGCCTGCCGCGTGGTCCGCATCGCACCGGAGACGGTTACCGAGGTGATGGAGCATCATCCTCAGATCGCGCGTGCGTTCCGGGTGAGTACGCTGGTGGACGAGGCGACGCTGCGCGAGTGGCTGGTCAACGTCGGCAGCCGCTCGGCCTTGGAGAGGCTCGCGCATCTGCTGTGTGAGCTTCGGGTCCGACTCCAGGTGGTGGGACTGGTCGAGAACAACAGCTTCGACCTGCCGCTCACGCAGGAGGTCTTGGCCGACACCACCGGCCTGTCGAACGTGCACCTCAACCGGACGCTGCAGGAACTCCGGCGGCGGGGGTTGATCGAACTCCGCTATCGCCGACTGACCATCCTCGACCTCCCGTGCCTCAAGGCGTTGGCCGAGTTCAAGGCCAACTACCTGCATCTGGGGGAGCGTGTTGCGGCATGACCCTTCAGTTACAGCCTGTGCAGGTCGCCACGGGAAGCGACGACCAGGAAAGCCGGCTGGTTTTCGCCGACGGGTTCCTGGCTGCGATCCTCGTGCAGTTGTCGGAGCAGCATGGGGAGGACGCGGGCAAGTGGTTCCTGGAGGCGGGCTTCGGCCGCGTCGATGATTATCGAGCGCCGATCTTCGCCAGCCTCGACGCGGCGCAGACCTGGATCGAAGCGCGCCTCGCCGGCATCGGCGACATCGGTTCGTAGCGCCGATCGACAGGCCGGATCGGGCCAGCCCGCGCGGCGCCCGAGCGAAGCCCGAATCCGCCATCCCGAAGGGATCAACCGGATCGGGTCTCAGACCCCGTTTCATAAGGGGCAGCCGCGGATCGCTACTTGGGGTGAGCGGCGAGCATCGTCAGCGTTGGGAGAGTGTCTGACGCTCACCCTGGAACGCCGATGTGGACACCCGCCGCCCGTGCCGAGCTTGCGCGCGAGAGCCTGCCCTACGCAAGCAGCGTGACCGACACGGAGTGGGCGCTGATCGCCCCGCTCCTACCTGAGCCGTCGCGCGCGGGTCGTCCCTGGCGCTGGCCGTTGCGGGCAATCCTGGACGGCATCCAGTACGTCCTGCGCACCGGCTGCGCGTGGCGGCATCTGCCGTTGGACTTCCCGCCCTGGTCCACCATTCACCGCTGGTTCTTGCGCCTGTCGAAGGCGGGTGTGTTCGAGCGCCTTGCCCACGCCCTCACCATGGCCGACCGTGCGCGCGCCGGGCGCGAGGCCAGCCCGACCGGCGCCATCCTCGATGCGCAGGCCGCGCGCTCGGGCGGCGTCGGCGTCAAGGGGGAGCGCGGCTACGACCCGGCCCGGCGCGTGGTCGGCCGCAAGCGCCATGCGCTCACCGATATGGATGGCCGTCTGCTCCTGGCCACCGTCTCGACGGCCGACCGGCACGACAGCCACGGCGGGGTCGCTCTGCTGCAGGCCTCGCGCCGCCTGTGGCCATTCCTGGCTCACTGCTTTGCCGATCAAGCCTATCAGGGCGAGCGCGTCGGCGACGCCACCGCCATCACCGTCGAGATCGTCCGACCGGACAAGGGACAGAAGGGCTTTGCCGTCCAGCCCCGCCGCTGGGTCATTGAGCGGACTTTCGGCTGGATCGCCCGATGCCGCAGGCTTGCCCGCGACTACGAGGCGACCCCGTCCTCGGCGCTCGCCTTCTTTGTCTTGGCGGCCGCTATGATCCTCGTCAGACGGCTCGCGCACCCCTTATGAAACGGGGTCTCACACGCCCAGAAGCGTCGTGTGCAGCCGCTTCGTGGAACGGCTTTCAACCCGGAACGGCCGTCGGCTCGCATCCTCGAGACGCCCGGAAGCGGACTTGCGAGGCTCTGCGAGGGGTCGCGAAGCCGCCGTCTCGACGGACGGACCCGCCCCCCTTATCGGGCCTTCCCTCGCGTCGCCTCGTCCTTGCACGGGACGATCGCCTTCGGGTCGGGCCGCTCGCCCGCCGCGGGCGCCGTGAACACCGCGAGGTAGCCGACGCCGCCGTCGAGCACCGAAAAACTCGTCTCGCGATATCCCGCGGCCGACAGCTCGCAGCGCAGGAGTTTCGGCGGCGTACCGTGGCGCGACGGGATGTCGTCGGCGTCCACGATCCCGACCCGGCCGCCGGGCTTCATCGCGGCGGCGAGGTTGTGGAGCAGGCCGTAGGGCTGGGTGATCTCGTGGTACATGTGCACCAGGATCGCGGCGTCGACGGAGTCGGCTGCGAGGCGCGGGTCGTGCGGCTCGCCGCGCACCACCGTGACGTTGGTCAGGTCCGCCTTGCGCAGGCGGGCCTCGAGGTCGGCGAGGTAGCGCGGCGTCACGTCCTCGGCGAGCACGCGGCCCTGCGGCCCGACCAGCGGGCTCAGCCGCGTGACGTAGTAGCCGCTGCCGGCGCCGACGTCGGCCACCGTCTCGCCGGGCTTGAAGCCCATCAGGCGGGCGACCTGCCCGAACTCGTCGGCCTTCTCGCGGTCCTTTTCCAGCGCCCATTGCGCCGCCACGATCTCGGCCACCGGCCGGTCGGGTTTCGGGAAGGCCGCGGCCGGCGCGCCGGGGGGCCCGAGGGGTTCGGCGGCCTGCGCCGCGAAGGTCAGGGCGAGGAGGGCGGCGCAAGCGGATCTGATCATCGCAGTCCGAACGCGCGAGGGCGGCACCAAGTGCCGTGGTGTCGGCCGCGGCGTTGACCGCGCAGGCGTCGCGGCGCCATCAAGCGGCCATGACCGCCCCGACCATGACCACCTCGACCATGACGACCCCGACGCCGAACGCGCGCCCCTGGCGGGCGACGATCCTGACGCTCTATCCCGAGATGTTTCCCGGGCCGCTCGGCGCCTCGCTGTCGGGGAGCGCGCTCGCCCGCGGCGACTGGGTCTGCGAGGCCCGCGACATCCGCGAGCACGGGCTCGGCCGCCACCGCAGCGTCGACGACAACCCGGCCGGCGGCGGCGCCGGCATGGTGTTGCGCTGCGACGTGCTCGCCGCGGCCATCGACGCGGCGACGGGCCCGGACGACGCGCGGCCCCGCCTGCTCATGTCCCCGCGCGGAAGACCGCTGACGCAGGCGCGGGTGCGGGCCTTGAGCGCGGGGGAGGGCGCGGTGATCGTCTGCGGCCGGTTCGAGGGGGTGGACGAGCGGGTGATCGCGGGGCGCGGCCTCGAGGAGGTCTCGATCGGCGACTACGTGCTCTCGGGCGGCGAGATCGCGGCGATCACCCTCGTCGACGCCTGCGTGCGCCTGCTGCCCGGCGTGATGGGCAAGGCGGCCTCGGGCGACGAGGAAAGTTTTGAGGGCGGACGCCTCGAATACCCGCACTACACCCGGCCCCGCGACTGGGAGGGCCGCACGATCCCCGACGTCCTCACCGGCGGCGACCACGGCGCGATCCGCGCCTGGCGCCGCGCGGAATCCGAGCGGATCACCGCCGAGCGCCGGCCGGATCTGATGGAGAAGCCGCGCGGGTAGTGCGTCCGTCACGTCCGAATGGTCGAAGAACCGAGATCGCGTGCCGATCTTTCGCATCGTCGGTTGCGAGTCCGACGGAGATCTCAATAGGACCTCAGGCTCGCCGGCCCTTCGATCGAAGCCGGACTTGCGGTCGCCCTTGGTTGAGAGTCGAGATCATGACCGACGAAAAGCCATGACCGACGAAAAGCGTCGTGCTGCGATCAAGAAGCTGATCGCCGAGCGCACCGCTGCGAATACGGCGAGCAAAGCCGTTGCGCGTGAAACCCCGATCAACGAGGGAATTTATACGCGGGAGGGCAAGTTGCACATCGCGTTCGGTGGCCGTCGGAAGAAGGCGGCACGCGTCGCTTGAGCCGGCTCGCGACATCGTTTGTCCTCGGCTATCACGGCTGTGACGAGACGGTAGGCCTCAAGGCGATTCGCGGCGAAACCTCGCTGATCCAGAGCGACAGGGACTATGACTGGCTCGGGCCGGGCGCCTACTTCTGGGAAGCGGATCCGCAACGCGCCCTGGAATGGGCCGAGGCGAAATTCGAAACCACCGAGACTGCAAAGCCGCTTGTGATCGGGGCCGTCATAGATCTGATACCAAGTCTCATGGGTCAGAACCCATGAGGTCCGGCGGACGACCGCCGCCCCGCAGTCGCGGGGGGGGGGCCGAACCTCGATGAGTCGGGCTCAGCGAGGTTCGGTATGAGACATTGCCTGGATCTGACCAATCGCAACGACTTGGACATCCTTCGCGCTGCCTACGATTCCTTCGTGGCGACGCAGGAGATTTCAGGCCTTCCTCTGCCAAAAAACAAAAACATTAAGAACGACCAACATTCCGATCAGCTGCTTCGGTTTTTGGACTGCGCCGTCATCAACCACCTTCACAGCATGATCGATCGATCGTGCGACGAAGACTCGGACCTCGAACCCTACGATACGGTGAGGGGAATTTTTACCGAGCGCGGCGAACTCTATCCCGGGTCGGGATTCAAGCAAATGAGCCATACGCAGATCGCGGTGCGAAATCCGCGTTGTATTCGTGGCCTCTTCATTCCGGTATCCGAGCCGATCTGATGCCGGACCGGCGTCGGGGGCGCCGAACCGGGACGCCTGGTGAAGATTTTTCCAAGCCATCCATGATTGCGCCGATGCTCGGATCGGCGCATCCCGGCGGCGGGACACGCCTCCCCGACGAGGTGCGCCCATCTGTAAGGATGGATCTGATGTTGCGCCGACCCGACACACGCCCGCGCTTACCCCATTTCTCGTCCGGCCCCTGCGCCAAGCGCCCCGGCTGGACGCCGGCGGCCTTGGCCGACGCGCCGCTCGGCCGCTCGCACCGCTCGCCCGCGGGCAAGGCCAAACTGAAGCAGGCGATCGACCTGACGCGGGCGGTGCTGCGGGTGCCGGCCGACTACCGAATCGGCATCGTCCCGGCCTCCGACACCGGCGCCGTCGAGATGGCGATGTGGTCGATGCTCGGGCCGAAGACCGTGGAGGTGGCGGCCTGGGAGGCGTTCGGCTCCGAATGGGTCACCGACACCCTGAAGCAGCTCAAGATCAGCCCCCGCATCCACCAGACGCCCTACGGCGTGCTGCCCGACCTGTCGGCGATCGACACGAAAGCCAACGACGTGGTCTTCACCTGGAACGGCACCGCCGCCGGGGTGAAGGTGCCGGACGGCGACTGGATCGCCGCCGACCGCGAGGGCATCACGATCTGCGACGCGACCTCGGCCGCCTTCGCGCAGGCGCTCGACTGGGACAAGCTCGATGTCGTGACCTTCTCCTGGCAGAAGGTTATGGGCGGCGAGGCGGCGCACGGCATGCTGGTGCTCTCGCCCCGCGCCGTCGCCCGCCTGGAGAGCCACGTCCCGGCCTGGCCGCTGCCGAAGGTATTCCGCCTCACCAAGGGGGCTAAGCTGATCGAGGGGATCTTCTCCGGCGACACCATCAACACGCCCTCCATGCTCGCGGTCGAGGACTACCTCGACACGCTGGCCTGGGCGCAATCGCTCGGCGGGCTCGACGCCCTGCACGCGCGGGCCGACGGGAACGCGAAGGTGATCCACGATTGGGTGGCGCGCACGCCCTGGATCGCCAACCTCGCGGTCGACCCGGCGACCTACTCCAACACCGGCGTGTGCCTCGTCATCGCCGACGCGGACGTGCTCGCGCTGGGCGACGCCGTGGTGGAGCGGGTCGCCAAGGGCATCGTCGAGACCCTGGAGCGCGAGGGCGTGGCCCTCGACATCGGCGCCTACCGCGACGCGCCGCCCGGCCTGCGCATCTGGTGCGGCGGCACGGTGGAGCGGAGCGACCTGGAGGCCCTGACGCCGTGGCTCGACTGGGCCTTCGCCCAGCAGAAGGCGGCGCTGGCGCAGGCCGCCTGAGCGCGGACCGCCTCGCCCGGCAGGCCGGACGAGGCGCAGACGAAGAAGGGGCGGCGCATCGGCGCCGCCCCTTCTTCGTTCGGTCGTAAGTGCGGGACCGGATGAGCGGTCCCGCGCGGTGCCGGCCTCAGAAGGTGATGCCGGTCTCGACCATGTAGCGGTCCTGCGAGGTGCGGTTGCCGGTGCGGCCGAAGCCGGTGCCGAGCGTGCCGAGGGCGAGGTTGCCGCGGCTGATGTCGTAGAGCTCGACCCGCGAGTATTCACCGCGGAGGAAGTACTGGCCGAAGGTGAAGGTCGGCGTGACGGTGAAGGACAGCGCCTCGCTGCCCGGGCCGTACAGCACGGAGGTCGCGGGGATCACGCTGAAGCGGCTGCCGGTCTGGGCGATGTACTCGAAGCGGCCGGCGAGCGCGAAGTTGTCGGTGAAGGCGTAGCTCGCCAGGATCGCGCCGCCGAAGGTCTCGGCGCCGTTGAGCCCGAAGGCGGCGTTGCGCTCGACGTTGGTGTACTGGATGTAGGGCGTCACGATCCAGGGGCCGGCCGCGTAGGTGTAGTTCAGGCTGACGATGCTGCTGTTCTGCAGCGCCAGGGGGGTGGCGTACTGGAAGCGCAGGCTCTGCAGGCCGGAGTTGAAGCTGCTGAAGTGCGTGCCGCCGTTGATGCCGATCGTGTTGGCGTCGTCGATCTTGTAGGTGATCAGGCCGGTGATCCAGTTGAGCTCGCCCGAGAAGAAGCCGTCGGTCGCAGCCAGCGAGGCCGCCCACGGGCCGCTGGCGTAGTTCACCTGCACGCCCTGGTTGATCACGTTCTCCTGGTTGAACAGCAGGCCGCGGGAGATGTTCAGGTTCTGGAAGGTGAACGGCAGCTCCGAGCCGATGTTGGTCGGCATGCGGCCGCCCTGCAGCGACCACTCGTCGTTGATCTGGTACTTGCCGAACGCGATCGAGACCGGGGTGAAGAGCAGGTCGGTCTGGTCGAAGGCGCTGTAGATCGGCGCGCCGAGGCCGGGGATCGTGTAGGCGCCGACCGCCACGTAGAACTGGAACGGGCCGTCGGCCTTCTGGATGAAGCCCTGCAGGTTCGAGAAGTCGACGCGGCCGGCGCGGTCGTTGGGCACGCCGGGGGGCGTGACGAGCGTGTTGAACGGGTTGGTCTGGGTGTAGGCGTAGCCGGTCACCGCGCCGCCGACGTAGATCTCGCCGAGGCCGCCGATGGTGAAGCAGCTCGGGTTCGGGTTCTGCTTGATCACGCCGCCATAGGCCGGGAAGGTGATCGCGACCTTGCAGGCTTCCGGCACGGGCGGCGGGGCGGGCCGAGCCGACAGGTCGGCGGCCGACACCTGTCCGACGCAGAGCAGCGTGGCGATCGACGCCGTGGCGCCCTGGAGGAACAGCTTCAAGGTCATAGTCCGAGCCCCGTTTGTTTTTTGCTGCGGCCAAGGTGCCGAAAGTTCCCAACCTCCGCAAAAACATCTTGCGGGCAATTGCCTAGCAAAGAGGCAATCCAGAGCTGGACAGTTCTATCGCCAAGATGTGTTGCCGTCGCACCACAGCCGAACGCACCGTCAGGAGTTGATCTTCCGGAATTCCGTGCCGCTTCGTTAACGCATCGTTACCAAGCAGCGGCGGAACGAGCCGGGATCGACTGCATCGGCGAATCGCTCGACGCCGGAGGACTGGTCCGCGGCGCGATCGCCTGCCTCGGGATCAGGCTTCCGCACCGGTCTCGCCGAGCGGACCCGTCGGCGGACCCGTCGGAGGGCTGATGGGCATGCTCGCCGGCGGCTCGCTGGAACGAAAGAAGCCCCGGTGCGGGGCACCGGGGCTTCCTTGGACGTCTCGGCGACGTCGACGGCTCAGTAGTTGTAGGCGCGCTCGCCGTGGTCGGCGATGTCGAGGCCTTCGCGCTCCTCGTCCTGGGTCACGCGCAGGCCGATGGTCAGGTCCACGAGCTTGTACAGGATCGCCGAGCCGACGCCCGACCACAGCAGGGTGAGGCCGACGGCCTCCGCCTGGATGATGAACTGGCTCATCATGTCGTAGGTGCCGAGCACCATCTCGCCGGGCTTGGTCGCGTAGTCGGGGATGCCGACGCCGCCGAGCTTCGGGTCGACCAGGATGCCCGTCGCCAGGGCGCCGAGGATGCCGCCGATGCAGTGCACGCCGAACACGTCGAGCGAGTCGTCGTAGCCGATCGCGTTCTTCACGGTGGAGCACATCACGAAGCAGACGCCGCCGGCGACGAGGCCGAGGACGATCGAGCCCATCGGGCCGGCGAAACCGGACGCCGGGGTGACGGCCACGAGGCCGGCGATGGCGCCGGAGACCATGCCGAGCAGCGACGGCTTGCCCTTCATCGCCCACTCCACGAACAGCCAGGACACCGCCGCCGCCGCCGTGGCGACGAAGGTGTTGATCATGGCGAGGCCCGTGGTGCCGTTCGACTCGAGGTTGGAGCCGGCGTTGAAGCCGAACCAGCCGACCCAGAGCAGCGAGGCGCCGATCATGGTCATGGTCAGCGAGTGCGGGGCGAGCAGGTCACGGCCGTAGCCGATGCGCTTGCCGAGCATCAGGCAGCCGACGAAGCCGGCGATGCCCGCGTTGATGTGCACGACGGTGCCGCCGGCGAAGTCGAGGGCGCCCTTCTTGAACAGGAAGCCCGCGTCGGCGTTGACGGCGTCGAGGGCCGCCTGCGCGGTCGCCTTCGAGGCGTCGTCGGTGGCGGCAGCCAGGGCCTTGGCGGCGTTGCCGACCGCGTCCGGGCCGCCCCAGTACCAGACCATGTGCGCCATCGGGAAGTAGATCAGCGTCACCCAGAGGATGGTGAACACCACGAGCGCGGAGAACTTCATCCGCTCGGCGAAGGCGCCGACGATGAGGGCCGGGGTGATCATCGCGAACGTCATCTGGAAGCAGATGTAGACGTATTCCGGGATGACGACGCCGTTGGAGAAGGTCGCGACGGTCGAGTTCGGGTCGACGCCCTTCAGGAACGCCTTCGAGAAGCCGCCGACGAAGTCGTTGATGCCGCCGCCGTTGGTGAAGGCGAGGCTGTAGCCGTAGAACACCCACAGCAGGCAGACGATCGAGACGATCGCGAAGACCTGCGTCAGGACCGAGAGCATGTTCTTGGTGCGCACGAGGCCGCCGTAGAACAGGGCCAGGCCCGGCACGCTCATCATCAGCACGAGGGCCGAGGAGATCAGCATCCAGGAGGTGTCGCCCTTGTTGGGCACCAGGGCGGCGGGCGCGGGCGCGGAGGCCGCCTCGGGCACCGGCGTCTGCGCGAGGGACGGCTCGACGAGGACGAGGGCGAGCGCGGCCCCTCCCAGTCCGAGCGCGAGGGCGTTACGAAGTTTCATGGACACGAGACTCCCGGGTCGCGGTGCTGTCAGGATGGATGCGAGGCAGAATGGAGGGAGGGACGGCGTCTGTCGCCGGCCGCTCAGAGCGCGTCGGCGTCGGTCTCGCCGGTGCGGATCCGGACGGCCTTCTCCAGCGGCATGACGAAGATCTTGCCGTCGCCGATCTGGCCGGTGCGGGCGGCGCCTGCGATGGCGTCGATCACCGTGCTGGTCAGGTCGGCGGCGACCGCGACCTCGATCTTCAGCTTGGGCAGGAAGCTCACGGCGTATTCCGCGCCGCGGTAGATCTCGGTGTGGCCCTTCTGGCGGCCGTAGCCCTTGACCTCGGTCACCGTCAGGCCGTGCACGCCGATGCCGGTCAGCGCGTCGCGCACCTCCTCCAGCTTGAACGGCTTGATGATGGCCATCACGATTTTCATGGGTGGCGCCCCCTGCTGTGGCTTGGGAACCGTCCGCCGCAGCCGACGCTCGGCAGGGGGCCCCGGTCCGGGAATGGTCGCGCAGGGCCGGAATGACCCCGCGATCGCCGGGCCGTCATTCAAGGACTATGCCAGGGCCAACGTTTTCGGGAACCTTTTCGCATCCGTCCCGAATGCACACGCATTGGTCGCGCACTGGCGCGGCGACGGGCGCAAGCTGAGCAGTAGATGCCTATTGAGCAGGCATCTTGCTCGATCGAAGCTCAATCGAACGGCCACCAAGGCCGCCGCCGAAGGGTTTGGCGCGAAACTAGGCCGACCGCGGGCGGATCAGGCCCTCCTGCGCCACCGACGCCACCAGCGTCCCGTCGCGCGAGAAGATCTGGCCGCGGGCGAAACCCCGGGCGCCCGCCGCGTTGGGGCTGTCCTGCGCGTAGAGCAGCCAGTCGTCGGCCCGGAACGGGCGGTGGAACCACAGGGCGTGGTCGAGGCTCGCCGACTGGATGTCGGCATCGAACACCGAGCGGCCGTGGGCGATCAGCGTGGCGTCGAGCAGGGTCATGTCCGAGGCGTAGGCGAGCACCGCCTGGTGGATCGCCGGGTCGTCGGGGAGCGTCGAGGCCGCGCGCAGCCAGACATTGCACAGGGGCGCCTGCGGCCCGCCTTCGAGGTAGCGCCGCAGGTCGACCGGCTTCAGCTCGATCGGGCGGGGACGGCCGAAATAGCCGGCCACCGCCGCGGGGATGCCGGGCACGCCCTTGGCGAGCAGGGACTTGGTGTCGGGCAGCGATTCCGGCGGCGGCGCCTCGGGCATCGCCGCCTGGTGGGCGTGGCCGGATTCCGTCACCTGGTACGAGGCGGTCATCGCGAAGATCGCGCGGCCGTGCTGGATCGCCTTGACCCGGCGCGTGGTGAAGCTCTGCCCGTCGCGGATGCGCTCGACCTCGTAGACGATCGGCACGCTGGGATCGCCGCCGAGGAGGAAGTAGGCGTGCAGCGAGTGCGGCGCCCGGGCGCTCGGCACCGTGCGGGTCGCGGCGACCAGCGCCTGCCCCACCACCTGCCCGCCGAACACCCGCTTCCAGCCGTTCTGCGGGCTGACGCCGCGGAACAGGTCGGTCTCCAGCCGCTCGAGGTCGAGGATGGCGAGGAGTTCGGCGACGATGTCGGGGTTGGTCGGCGAAGCTGGATCGGACGGCGTGACTTGGTCGGTCGGCATGACTTGGTCGGACGGCATGGCGGTGCGGCGGGCTTTCTCGGCGAGGACGCCTCCGCCATAGCATCCGCACGGCCCGCCTCGCCATCGCGCCCGCCATCCGCTCGGCCTGCGACGGCGCCACCCCGGGACCGCCCGCCCGCGCCGGGCGTTGCCTGCGGGCGGAAGCGGTGTCACTGCCGGGACACCGCGAGCCGGGATGCGCGAACGATGAGGACGAGGCGATGAGGGGTTCGACGACCCGCCCGGGCAGCCGCCACCTGCTGCTCGCGGGCGCGGGCATCCCGGGCCTGTCGCTGGCCCTGGCCCTGCGCCAGGCGCACGGGGATGCGCTCGCGGTCACGGTCTGCGATCCGGGGCTCGCGCAGGCGGCCGTGCGGCAGCGGGGCCGGGCCTTCGCCATCGCGGCGGGCGGCCGGCGCATGCTGGAGCGGCTCGGGATCTGGGACGGGCTCGGGGCGGCGGCCGCACCGATCACCGAGATGGCGATCAGCGACAGCCGGCTCGCCGACCCGGTGCGCCCGGTCTTCCTCACCTTCGCGCAGACGCCGCGGGACGCCGACGGCCCCTTCGCCCACATGGTCGAGGCGGAGGCGCTTGTGGAAGCCCTTCGCGCGGCCTGCGAGGCGGCCGGCGTCGCGCTGGAGCCGGTCGGGATCGCCCGCGCGGTGCCCGACGGCGACACCATCCGCGCCACGCTCGCCGACGGGCGCGCCCTGCGAGCGGCCCTGCTCGTGGCCGCCGACGGAGCGCGCTCGCGCCTGCGCGAGGCGGCCGGGATCGGCTGGGTCGGCTGGTCGTACCCGCAGGTGGGCATCGTCGCGACGTTGCGGCACGCCCGCCCGCACGGCGGCCGGGCGACCGAGCACTTCCTCCCGAGCGGCCCGTTCGCGATCCTGCCGCTGGCCGACGGGCCGCAGGGCCACCGCTCCTCGATCGTCTGGACCGAGCGGGCCGCCGACGTCGACGCCCTGCTCGGGGGCGAGCCCGACGCGGTGCTGGCCGAGATCGAGCGGCGGTTCACGCCTCAGCTCGGGCAGCTGGCGCTGGAGCAGGGGCCGAGCGCCCACCCGCTCGCCTTCGGCATCGCCCGGCGTTTCCGCGGCGAGCGCCTGGCGCTGCTGGGGGACGCCGCCCACGTCATCCATCCGATCGCGGGCCAGGGGCTGAACCTCGGCCTCGCCGACGCGGCGGCGCTGGCGGAAGCGGTCACCGGCGCCCTGCGCCTCGGGCTCGATCCGGGCGCGGCCGACGTGCTCGTCGCCTACGAGCGGGCGCGCCGGTTCGACACGCTGGCGATGGCGGCGGCCACCGACGGCCTCAACCGCCTGTTCTCGAACGACGCCCTGCCGGTCCGCATCGCGCGCGACCTGGGCCTCGGCCTCGTCGACCGGCTGCCCGGCCTCAAGCGCTTCTTCGTCGGCGAGGCCGCCGCCTCGCGCGGCACCCAACCGCGGCTGCTGCGCGGCGAGGCGCTGTGAGGCGCCTCAGGTCGTCGCGGTAACGCGCTCGGTTTCCCCGACACTCTGCCGACGAAATTCAGACATCCCGGCTTCTGGCGATTCACTCTACGCGCATCCCCTCTCCCCGCATGCGGGGAGAGGGCTTTGCCGACCTCGTCGTCGGCAAAGCGAGGCGGCAGCCGACGGTGAGGGGGTGCGCCCCGGAGGAGGCTCCTCCGTCGGCTCCCCCTCACCGCCGCTTCGGCTTCGCCTCTCGCTCCCCGGCTGCACGACGGGGTGCAGCCGGGCCTCTCCCCGCCCGCGGGGAGAGGGGAACCCGCGGGCATCCGAGACCGTGACGACATGTGTGACTACGGGAGCCCGTCTGCGGGGGAGGGAGGAGGCGCGCGGCCTTCGAATCAGGCCGTGCGGAAATCCCTCAGCCCTTGGCCTTGGTTCAGCCCTTGGCCTTGGTGGCGCGGTCGATTCCTTCCTGGATCAGGCGGTGGGCCTCGGTCTTGTCGCCCCAGCGCACGAACTTGACCCACTTGCCGGGCTCGAGATCCTTGTAGTGCTCGAAGAAGTGCTGGATCTGCTCGATCGTGATCTCGGGCAGGTCGGTGTAGTTCTCAATCCGGTCGTAGCGCTTGGTCAGGTGGCGCGAGGGCACGGCGATGATCTTCTCGTCCTCGCCGCCCTCGTCCTCCATCACCATCACGCCGACCACGCGCGCGCTCATGATCGCGCCCGGCAGCACGGCGCGGGTGTTGGCGATGAGCACGTCGCAGGGGTCGCCGTCGCCGGACAGGGTGTGCGGGATGAAGCCGTAATTCCCCGGGTAGAACATCGGGGTGTAGAGGAAGCGGTCCACGACGAGCGCGCCGGCCTCCTTGTCCATCTCGTACTTGATCGGCTCGCCGCCGAGCGGCACCTCGATGATGACGTTGACGTCGTGCGGCGGATTCTTGCCGATCGAGATGTTGTCGATGATCATGGCGCTGGCGTCCCGTGGATCGGGGCCTCGCCCCGTTGGGCCGGTCTCTTAAAGCGCCTCGGCGCCGAAGCAAATCCGGGCCGCGCCGCCGCCCGCGACGAACGCGGAGAAGCGTCAGCCGAACAGGTAGCCGACCTTGGGCAGCGGCACGCCGGCGAGGCGGTCGAGCGCCCGCGGGCCGGGCCGACCGCCCAAGGCCGCGTAGAACTCGGCGGCGCGGGCGTTGTCCTCCAGCGTCCAGGCGCCGACCCGGGTCAGGCCGTGGTCGGCCAGGTCGTTGCGCACCGCCAGGAACAGGCGCCGCCCGAGGCCGACGCCCTGGTATTCCGGCCGGAGGTAGAGCTCGTCGACCTCGCCCTCGACGCCGAGCGACCGGCTGCGGGCCCGGCCGTAGCCGGCATAGCCGACCACCGTGTCGGCGGTCTCCACCACCGCGATCGGCCGCCCACGCCTCAGCGCGGCGCGCCACCACGCGCCGTCGCGCTGGGCGATCAGCCGCTCCAGGGCGACGCCCGGGATGATCCCGCGATAGGCCTCGCGCCACGCCGCATCGAACACCGCCGACAGCGCGCCGACATCCGCGTTGCGGGCCCGGCGGATGCTCGTGGTGCGGGTGCTCATGGCCGGACCCTTCCGTTCGGTCGTGCGGTTCGCGAGGGGCAACCCGCGTCGGGCCGTCAGGTTCTCCCGCGATCGGGGCGAACAGAAGGCAGCCGACGACAGGCAAGGGCGATGCCGAATTGCCGCCCACCGGGTGCGGTGATAGGGCCTGCCCCGCGACGCAGCCCCGAGAGCCCGTGTTCAACCGCTTCCTCAGCCCCGAGACCCGCTACGCCCGCCGCATGGCCCGCATCGAGCGCTTCGCGCGGCCGATCAGCGGCGCGCCGGCACGCCTCGGCGCCTGGGCGAACATGCTGTTCGTCGACCACGGCATCTTCCGGATGGCCTACCTCAACCGCCATCCCGTCGGCACGGGCAAGATGTGGCGCGCGGCCCAGCCCGGGCCGCACCAGCTCGCGCGCTTCCGCGCCGAGGGGGTGCGCACGGTGGTCTCGCTCCGCGGCGGGCGCGAGCACGGCTCCTGGCCGCTGGAGCGCGAGGCCTGCGAGCGCCAGGGGCTCAAGCTCGTCGAGTTCGTGCTGCGCTCCCGCGAGGCGCCCTCGCGCGAGACGATCCTGGCGGCGCGCGACTTCTTCGCCGGCCTCGAATACCCGGCGGTGATGCACTGCAAGTCGGGCGCGGACCGGGCGGGCCTCGGCGCCGCCCTCTACCTGATCCTGCACGAGAACCGCCCGGTGGCGGAGGCCGCGCGCCAGCTCTCGGCCCGCTACGGCCATTTCCGCTTCGCCAAGACCGGCATCCTCGACGCGTTCTTCGCGCGCTATCGCATCGAGGGGGAGGCGCGGGGCCTCGACTTCCTCACCTGGGTCGAGACCGTCTACGACCCGGAGGCGCTGAAGCGCGGCTTCCGGCCGGGCTTCTGGTCCGACGTGGTGGTCGACCGGGTGATCGGGCGGGAGTGAGCTATTCCGCCGCCGGCCGCGCCGCGTCGCGGAACGGGTGGGCCGGATAGGTCCCGACGATCCGCAGCTCGCGCGAGAAGTACGCCAGCTCGGCGAGCGCCCGGGCGAGGCCCGGCTCCTCGGGGTGGCCGTCGACCTCGGCGTAGAACTGCGTCGCGGTGAACTCGCCGTCGACCATGTAGCTCTCGAGCTTCGACATGTTGACGCCGTTGGTGGCGAAGCCCCCGAGCGCCTTGTAGAGCGCCGCCGGGATGTTGCGCACCCGGAAGACGAAGCTCGTCACCATCGGCCGGTCGTCCGGGGCCGCAGGCAGGGCGTCGGGCCGGAACACCACGAACCGGGTGGTGTTGTGGGCCTCGTCCTCGACGTCGCGGGCGAGGATGTCGAGGCCGTAGACCTCCGCCGCCAGAGCCGGCGCCAAGGCCGCGCGGGACGAATCGCCGGCCTCCATCACCTCGCGGGCGGCGCCCGCGGTGTCGCCGGCCACCACCGCCTTGAGGCCGAGCCGCCGGATGATGCGGCGGCACTGGCCGAGCGCGTGGACGTGGGTGTGGACGGACTTGAGGTCTTCCAGCTTCGTGCCCGGCAGGACCATCAGCTGGAAGTGGATCGGCAGGAAGTGCTCGGCGACGATGTGGAGCGCCGAGGTCGGGATCAGGTGGTGGATGTCGGCGACCCGGCCCGCGATCGAGTTCTCGATCGGGATCATCGCGGCCTGCGCCCGGCCTTCGGTGACCGCCGCGAAGGCGTCCTCGAAGGTGGGGCAGGGGAGCGGCGTCCAGTCCGGGTAGGCCTCCGCGCAGATGATGTGCGAGTTGGCGCCGGGCTCGCCCTGGTAGCTGATGGTCATCGGATCGGTCATCGGATCGGTCATCGGATCGTCAGTTGAGGCGGCGGGCGGCGAGCAGGGCGCGGGCGCGCTCCAGGTCGGCGGGGGTGTCGACGCCGAGCGGCAGGTCGTCGACGATCGCGGCGTCGATGCGCATCCCGGCCTCCAGGGCGCGGAGCTGCTCCAGCTTCTCGCGGGTCTCGAGCTCGCCCGGCGGCAGCGCCATGAAGCGCGTCAGCGCCCGGCGGCGATAGGCGTAGAGGCCGATATGGTGGAACAGCGGCCCGTCGCCCCAGGGGGCGCGGGCGCGGGTGAAGTACAGCGCGCGCAGGCGCTCCGGCCCGACCATGTGGCCGACGAGCTTGACCACGTTCGGGTCGTCGGCCTCGGCCGGATCGGTGATCGGCGCGCACAGCGTCGCGATGTCGACCGCCCGGTCGGCGAGCAGCGCCACCGCCGCGCCGATGGCGCGCGGGTCGATCGTCGGCAGGTCGCCCTGCACGTTGACGACGACGTCGTGGTTCCCCTGCGGGTCGACGATCTCCAGGGCCTCGGCGAGCCGGTCGGAGCCCGACGGGTGGTCGGCCCGCGTCATCACCGCGACGCCGCCCACCGCCTCGACCGCGGCGGCGATCTCCGCGGTGTCGGTGGCGACCACCACCGGGCCGATGCCGGCCTCGACGGCGCGGCGCCAGACGTGGACGATCATCGCCTCGCCGGCGATCAGCGCCAGGGGCTTGTTCGGCAGGCGCGTCGCCGCGAGGCGGGCGGGAATCAGGACGAGGGGATCGGACATCCGTCGGCGATCTCGGGCGAGCGACCTTGAGGCGGCGATTTGGGGCCAGCGATCCGGCCGCGGACGGGTGCTTAACAGGCGCCCGCCGCCTTGTCATCGAAGGCGCCGGCGCGCGGTCGTACGCCCCGCTGGGTGTACGCCAAACGCCCCGCGGGGGCACGCCACAGGCCCGGTTCGGGCACCCGAGGGCGCCCGGGCGCGTTGGGTGGCGGGCGGCGTGCGACCAATCGTGTGGCCGTCGTCACCCGATCCGCCATTGTCAAGGTCGGCTTGGAGCGGCTAAGCACCCTCGAAATCTTCCAAAGTCCGGCGCCGGCACGCCGGGCGTGGGCCGGCCCGCCGCGCAGCGCGACAGGAGTTGAAGAGAGCATGGACTCGTTCGAGCTGAACAAGGTGGCCGGTGCGGTCCTCGGCGCCCTGCTGTTCGTGGCCGGATCGGGCTTCGTCGCCGAGCTGATCTACCACCCCAAGCCCGCGGGCAAGGCCGGCTACGACCTGCCGGAGGCCAAGGAAGAGAGCGCCGCCGCGCCCGAGGCCGCCAAGGTCGAGCCGATCGCGGTGCGCCTGGCCTCGGCCAACGTCGAGAAGGGCCAGGGCGGCACCAAGGCCTGCCAGGCCTGCCACAGCTTCGAGAAGGGCGGCCCGAACAAGGTCGGCCCGGACCTGTGGGAGGTGGTCGAGCGCAAGAAGGGCGCCCACGAGGGCTTCGAGTACTCGGCCGGGATGAAGGAGAAGGGCGGCGCCTGGACCTACGCCGACCTCGACGAATTCCTCACCAGCCCGAAGGCCTACGTGAAGGGCACGAAGATGGCGTTCGCCGGCATCTCCTCGCCGCAGGAACGCGCCAACGTCATCGCCTACCTCCACACCCTATCGGACAGCCCGAAGCCGCTCCCGGTGGCCGAGAAGGCGGCGGAGGCCAAGCCTGCGGACGCGGCCAAGCCGGCCGACGCGGCCAAGCCCGCGGACGCCGCCAAGCCTGCCGAGAAGCCGGCCGACAAGCCGACCTCGGAGAAGCCGGCCGCCGGCAAGGCCTCCGAGGGCAAGGACAGCCCGGCCAAGCCCGCCGACGTGAAGACCGACAAGCCCGTCACCGAGAAGCCGCCGGGCGCGCCCGCCGGCGCCGGGTCCGAGAACCGCAACGCAGTCGAGCAGAAGTCGGCGCCCGAGAGCAGCGGGCCGTCGCCCTCCTCCGACACGGCGCCCGCGCCGACCGCTCCGCCGGCGCCCGCGACCACCGACGCGCCGGCCAAGGCCGACCCTGCGGCCGAACAGAAGGCCCAGGACCTGAAGGCCAACGGCAGCGTGCAGGGCGTCCCGGCCGACAAGCCGCAATAGCCCGGCCCGAACGGGTTCGGACGACGAAGGCCGGGCGGCGACGCCCGGCCTTTTCGTTTCCCGCCGCGACGGTCGGCCCCGTCCGCCATGCGCCGGCGCGTGTTGACCCGCGGGGCGATCTGACCGCAAACCCGAGCCCACACGGCCCGCCCGGTGCGCCTCGCACCCGGACGGCCCATCGCGATCACCGCGTCGCGACCCCACCCTCGCGAACAAGGACGCGACCCGTGACCCTGTCTCCCCCTCCGAACTCGTTCCGCACCGGCCCCGACGAGCGCGGCCGGTTCGGCATCTTCGGCGGCCGCTTCGTCGCCGAGACGCTGATGCCGCTGATCCTCTCCCTGGAGGAGGCCTACGCCGCGGCGAAGGCCGACCCGACGTTCCAGGCCGAGATGGACGGCTACCTCAAGCACTATGTCGGCCGGCCGAGCCCGCTCTACTTCGCCGAGCGGCTGACCGAGCATTGCGGCGGCGCCAAAATCTACTTCAAGCGCGACGAGCTGAACCACACCGGCTCGCACAAGGTGAACAACGTGCTGGGGCAGATCCTGCTCGCCCGCCGGATGGGCAAGAAGCGGATCATCGCCGAGACCGGCGCCGGCCAGCACGGCGTCGCCACCGCGACCCTCTGCGCCCGGTTCGGCCTGACCTGCGTCGTCTACATGGGCGCCGTCGACGTGGCGCGCCAGGCGCCCAACGTCTTCCGGATGAAGATGCTCGGCGCCGAGGTGATCCCGGTCGAGTCCGGCACCAAGACCCTCAAGGACGCGATGAACGAGGCCCTGCGCGACTGGGTCACCAACGTCGCCGACACGTTCTACTGCATCGGCACGGTCGCCGGCCCGCATCCCTATCCGGCGATGGTGCGCGACTTCCAGTCGATCATCGGCCGCGAGACCAAGGAGCAGATGCTGGAGGCCGAGGGGCGGCTGCCCGACTCGCTCGTGGCCTGCATCGGCGGCGGCTCGAACGCGATGGGGCTGTTCCACCCGTTCCTCGACGACCGCGAGGTCGAGATCTTCGGCGTCGAGGCCGCCGGGCACGGCGTGTCCTCCGGCCTGCACGCGGCCTCGCTCTCGGGCGGGCGGCCGGGCGTGCTGCACGGCAACCGCACCTACCTCCTGATGGACGACGACGGGCAGATCGCCGACGCGCATTCGATCTCGGCCGGCCTCGACTATCCCGGCATCGGCCCCGAGCACGCGTGGCTGCACGAGTCCGGCCGCGTCACCTACCTCTCGGCCACCGACCAGGAGGCGCTCGGCGCGTTCAAGCTGTGCTCGATGCAGGAAGGCATCATCCCGGCGCTGGAGCCGGCCCACGCGCTGGCCAAGGTGCTGGAGATGGCCCCGAACAAGCCCGCCGACCACCTCATGGTGATGAACCTGTGCGGCCGCGGCGACAAGGACATCCCGCAGGTGGCGGAGATTTTTGGGACGAAGCTCTGAGCGCTCTTCCCTCCCCCCGAAGCAGGCTCCCGTATCATACCAAGTCTCATGGGTAAGAACCCATGAGGTCCGGCGGATTGCCGCCGCCCCGCAGTCGCGGGGGCCAGACCTCGATGAGTCGGGCTCATCAAGGTCTGGTATCGCACATCTCGTGACGGCCTCGGATGCCCCGCGGGTTCCCCTCTCCCCGCCCGCGGGGAGAGGCCCGGCTGCACCCCGTCGTGCAGCCGGGGAGCGGAGGCGAAGCCGAAGCGACGGTGAGGGGGCGCGAACGGAAAAGCCTCCTCCGGCTCGGCCCCCTCACCGTCGGCTACCGCCTCGCTTTGCCGACGACGAGGTCGGCAAAGCCCTCTCCCCGCAAGCGGGGCGAGGGGATGCGCGCGCATCGAACCGCCAAGACCGGCGATGTAGGAATCCTGTCGCTCTGTGGGCGAGGGAAGGGCCTGCCCCTACACCACCACCGTGATCGCCTGCGCCGCGCGGGTCAGGCCGGTGTAGAGCCACCGTGCCCGGTGCTCGCGGAAGGCGAACGATTCGTCGAACAGCACCACCTTGTCCCACTGCGAGCCCTGCGCCTTGTGCACGGTGAGCGCGTAGCCGTAGGTGAACTCGTCGGTCTCGCGGCGGAGGAAGGCCGGGATCTCCTCCTCGGACCCCGAGATGACTGCGCGTAAAACCTTGATGTCGACGGCGCGCTTGCGCGTGCCCCCGTCGTCCTCGGGCACCACGTCGAGGCGGATCGTGTCGGGGCGGGGCGGGGCGCGCAGGGCCTGCACGGTCCAGGTCGAGCCGTTGAGCAGGCCCTTGGTGCGGTCGTTGCGCAGGCAGACCAGCTTCTCGCCCACCGCCGGCATCGGGTCGACGTGGCCGGCGAGCTCCCGCAGCCGCCCGTTGTAGAGCCGGCGGGTCTTGTTCATGCCCACCAGCACCTGGTCGCAATCGAGCACCTGGGTCGGGTCGATCGAGCGGCGCGAGACCACGCGGCTGGCGCCGTAGTCGCCGAGCTCGAGGCGGCCGCCCTCGCGCACCGTCATCGCCATGCGGACGATCGGGTCGTCCTTGGCCTGGCGGTGGACCTCGGTGAGCATCACGTCGGGCTCGGCCTCGGTGAAGAAGCCGCCGCCGCGCACCGGGGGGAGCTGGGCCGGGTCGCCGAGCACCAGCACCGGCTTGTCGAACGACAGCAGGTCGTGGCCGAGGTCGGAATCGACCATCGAGCACTCGTCGATCACGATGAGGTCGGCCTTGGCCGCCGGCCCGGCGCGGTTCAGGGAGAAGGCGGGGCCGCCCTCTTCCGTCTCCTTGGTGCGGTAGATCAGCGAGTGGATCGTCGCGGCGTCCGCGCAGCCCTTCTGCCGCATCACCGAGGCCGCCTTGCCGGTGAAGGCGCCGAACACGACGGAGCCCTCGACGTCGTCGGCGATGCGGCGGGCGAGCGTGGTCTTGCCGGTGCCGGCGTAGCCGAACAGCCGGAAGACCTGGGCGGCGCCCTTGTCCTTGCGCCAGGCCGCGATGGCCTTCAGCGCCGCGTCCTGCTGCGGGGCGAAGTGCTTGGGCGTGTGCGAGTGGTTGGGCAAGTGGTTGGATAGGTCCTCGTGCAAGGGCTTGTGCAAGGGCTTGTGCTTGTGCGCGTCCTCGGCGCGGTCGTCGCTCACGGCCAGCGCACGGTGGGCGGCAGCGAGGACAGGATCGAGGCGACGTTGCCGCCGGTCTTCAGGCCGAAGATCGTGCCGCGGTCGTGCAGCAGGTTGAACTCGACGTAGCGCCCGCGCCGCACCTGCTGCTCCAGCCGGTCCTCCTCGGTCCACGGCGTCGCGACGTTGCGCCGGACGATCTCGGGATAGGCCGCGAGGAAGGCGCCGCCGACGTCGCGGGTGTAGGCGAGGTCGGCCTGCGGGTCGCCGGTCCAGTGGTAGTCGTAGAAGATCCCGCCGACGCCGCGCGGCTCCTTGCGGTGCGGCAGGTAGAAGTACTCCTCGCACCACCGCTTGTACCTGTCGTAATCCGCCGCCGGCGCGTGGGCATCGCACGCCGCCTTGAGGCAGGAGTGGAAGTGCTGCGTGTCGGGGTCGTCCTGCGTGCGCCGGCGCTCCAGCACGGGGGTGAGGTCGGCGCCGCCGCCGAACCACGTCTTCGTGGTCACCACGAAGCGGGTGTTCATGTGCACCGTCGGCACGTTCGGGTTCCACGGATGCGCGATCAGCGAGATGCCGGTGGCGAAGAAGCGCGGGTCCTCGGCGGCCCCCGGCATCTGCGCGCGGAATTCCGGCGCGAACTCGCCGTGGACCGCCGAGACGTGGACGCCTGCCTTCTCGAACACCCGGCCGTGCAGCATCGCCATGGTGCCGCCGCCGCCCGGGAGGCCGGTATGGTCGGTGCGCTCCCAGGGGGTCTTCTTGAAGGTCTGCGCAGCGTCCGGCGCGTCCGGGTGGAAGGGGCCGCTCGCGTCGGCCTCCAGCGTTTCGAGCGCGGCGACGATGCGGTCGCGCAGCGTCGTGAACCACGCGGTCGCCTCGGCCTTGAGCGCCGTGATGTCGGCCTCGGGCAGACGGGGGAGGGCGGGTGTGTCCGGCATCGTCATGGAGGCGGATGTCCCATTCCGCTCACCCGCCGTCAATTCACCGACGGCGAAACCGGGCCGCACCCCTCGCTTGACTTCGAGCACGCTCGAAGTCGTAGCCTCCAGAACATCGTGCCGAGGGCCAAAGGGTCCCAGGAGCACGGGGTGCATGCGGATCGGCGAACTCGCGCGACGCTCTCGGCTGACGGCCCACACCATCCGCTACTACGAGCGGATCGGGCTGCTGCCGTTCGTTGGCCGCGATGCCTCCGGGCATCGGGACTACGACGCGTCGATCCTGACCTGGATCGGCTTCCTCGACCGCCTCAAGACCACCGGCATGCCGATCCGGACGATGCTCGAATACGCGGCCCTGCGGCAGGCCGGACCGGCGACGGCCCCGGACCGCAGGCTGCTGCTCGAACGGCATCGCGTGCAGGTCCGCGCGCACGTCGCCGCGTTGCGGGAGGCCCTGACGGTCCTGGACACGAAGATCGCCGGCTATGCCGACACCACCGAAGGGATGAACGATGACGACGGACCAGCAGAACCCGACGACGGAAAGCCGCTACGCGCGCGGCGCCCGCGCGCTCGCTGAGATCGACGGGAAGGGCGGGGAGCACGTGGTGGCGGCGCTCGCCGACATCGCGCCGGACTTCGCCCGCTACCTGATCGAGTTCCCGTTCGGCGACATATACAGCCGCCCCGGCCTCGACCTGCGGTCGCGCGAGATCGCCACGATCGCGGCGCTGACCACGCTGGGCAACGCCGCCCCGCAACTGAAGGTGCACATCGCGGCGGGGCTGAACGTCGGCCTGTCTCGCGACGAGATCGTCGAGACCATCATGCAGATGGCGGTCTATGCCGGCTTCCCGGCCGCCCTCAACGGCCTGTTCGCCGCCAAGGAGGTCTTCGCGGCGCGCGCGACGGCCTGAAGCCGACCGCGCGCCGCGACCACCGGATGCGGTGGGGTTCGCGATCAGCCGATCTGCTGGCTCTGGGCGCCGCTGTCGGGGCGTGCCGGGCCGAGCACCGGCTCCTGGCCCATCGGCGCGTTCTGGACGACGTTGTAGACGCCCTTGCCGTCGAGCGACGGGCCGCTGGTCCAGCGCCCCTCGGGGGCCGGGGAGCCTTCGACGCCGGTGGCGAAGAAGCTGTAATTGTACTTCTGGTGCTCCTCGCTCTGCGGGAAGCTGTTCGGGATCGGCAGCGAGCCCTCGTAGCCCCCCAGCTCCTCGATCACCGCGAGCCATTGCTGCTGGTGCATCGTGTCGCGTGCGATGAGGAAGCTCCACATGTCCTTCATGCCGGGATCGTTGGTCGCGTTCGACAGCCGGACCGCGAGCACCCGCCCCGTCGTCTCGGCGGCGACGTTGCAGTACATGTCGGCGGCGAGGTTCCCGCTCGCGTAGACGTGGCTCATGTCGAAGGGCACGCCCTCGCAGTTTGCCGGGAAGGCGGCCATGCCGGTCGAGAGCAGGTGCCGGTGCAGCATGCCCTCGACCACGTGGCGTGGGTTCTCACCGCCCATGACGGCGCCGACCACCTTGTCGGCGACGCCCGCCTCCTGAAGCTTGGTCGGCGCGTTCTCGAGGTTCATCGCGACGGCGGTCGCCAGCATCTCGATATGGCCCATCTCCTCGGTCGCCGTGTTGAGGAGCATGTCCCGATACTTCGTCGTCGGCCCGCGGGAGCCCCACGCCTGGAAGAAGTACTGCATGCAGACGCGGATCTCGCCCTCGATGCCGCCGATGGCCTGCTGCAGCATGCGCGCGTAGACCGGGTCCGGGCTCTCGACCTTGACAGGATACTGGAGCCGCTTGTCGACATAGAACATATGTTATTTCCTTCGTGGAAAGGTGAGCGAACGACAAGCAAAGATGATCCCGCGCCTCTCGACGCGAATCTCGCTCGTCTTGCCCCCTGAAACCTTGGTTTTCTGGATCGGTTCACGCCGTCACGGCAGAAATATCCTCCGCCGCCCCGCGTCTCTCGCCTGCTTCACCTGCCTGCGCGGGCCGCAGGAGACCGTTCGCCCTCTGGAGGTGCGGCGGGCATCGCGTGCGGTTCAGGGCGTGAGACCAGCCCTTAGGACGACCCCTTGCGCGGTCCCTTGCCCGGCTCCTTGCCGGATCGCCTCGCCGCAGATCATCGCCGCGGCGACGGCGACGTTGAGCGAGCGCATGCCCTCTCGGATCGGCACCACCACCCGCGCGTCGGCCGCCGCGTGGACCGCCCCGGGGACGCCGGCCGATTCGCGCCCCATCAGGACGCAGTCGCCGTCGCGGAAGGCGAAGTCCGTGTAGGGCAGGGCGCCCGCGGTGGTGGCGAGCACCAGGCGGATGCCCTCCTGCACGCGCCACGCCGAGAACGCCGCCCAGGAGCGGTGCCGGGTGATCGCGACGTGGTCGAGGTAGTCCAGCCCCGAGCGGCGCAGGTGCCGGTCGGACACGTCGAAGCCCGCCGGCTCGATGATCTCGACGGCGAGCCCGAGGCAGGCCGCCATGCGCAGCAGCGTGCCGGTGTTCTGTGGGATGTCGGGCTGGTAGAGCGCGAGGCGGAGCATGGCCGAAGGGGATATCCGCTCCGGCCCCGCCGACCAATCCGCCTCGGCGAGGCTGGCCGACCGGCGCCCACGCATGGCAGCCCCGACGCGCTGCGGCATCGCCTCCCGCTTGGCCGGGACCGCGGCGGGCTTACATGAGGATCACGCCGCCCCGACGCAAAGCACCTGCAAAACCATGTTCCTCGACTGGCTCGAGCGCCGCATCGACCCGTTCGCGCCCTTCGACGCGGAGCGGATGCCGCCCAGCACCGTGCTGGGCTTCGCCGCGTTCTACCTGCGGCCGATGCGGGCCGCCCTCGCCGCCCTGTTCGTCATCGCCGTGGTGGCGGGCACGGTCGAGGCCTCGCTCTACCTGCTGATGCGCTGGTTCATCGACCTGATGAACGGCGCCGACCGCACGACCCTGCTGCAGGAGCACGGGCTCGGGCTGGCGCTCGCCGCCTTGTTCCTCGTGGTCGTGCGGCCAATCACGATCTGGCTGCACGAGGTCGCCTCGAACCAGCTCATCGTGCCGCAGACCACCAACCAGGTCCGCTGGCGCACCCACCTTTATACCCTCGGCCACTCGCTCTCGTACTTCCAGGGCGACTTCGCCGGCCGCCTTGCCAACCGCATCGTGCAGGTCGGCCCGGCGGTGCGCGAGATCGCGGTCGTGTTCATCGACACCCTGCTCTACGTGGCGATCTACGCGATCACCGCGGTCGGGCTGTTCTCGTCGATCTCGGTGTGGCTGGCTCTACCGGTCGTCGTCTGGATCGCGGCCTACGCCGCGCTGACGGCGTGGTTCGTGCCCCGCGCCCGCGAACGGTCGCACCGCACCGCCGAGACCCGCTCGGCGCTGGTCGGCCGCGTGGTCGACAGCTACACCAACATCCTCACCGTCAAGCTCTTCGCCCGCGACCGCGAGGAGCGCGCCGCCGTGCGCGAGGCGATCGACAGCAACACCCGGACCTACCTGCACCAGTTCCGGCTGGTGACGCTGACGACGACTCTGCTCGGCATCCTCAACAGCGCCCTGCTGCTGGCCACCGGCAGCCTGTGCCTCGTGCTGTGGCAGCGCGGCGGCATGACGACGGGGGAGGCCGCCGCCGGCCTCGCCCTGGTGCTGCGCCTGCTCGCGATGTCGGGCTGGGTCATGCAAACCGTGCGCGGCGTGTTCGAGAACGTCGGCGTGATCCAGGAGAGCATGCAAACGATCAGCCGTCCGCACGGGCTCGTCGATGCGCCCGACGCCGCCGTGCTGAAGGTCGCGGGCGGCGACATCCGCTTCGAGAACGTCGGCTTCCATTACGGGCGTGGCGACGCCAACGTGATCGAGAACCTGTCGCTCCACATCCGGGCCGGCGAGAAGGTCGGCCTCGTCGGCGTCAGCGGCGCGGGCAAGACCACGATTACCTCGCTCTTGCTGCGCCTGCACGACGTCGAGAGCGGCCGCATCACCGTCGACGGCCAGGACATCGCCCGCGTCACGCAGGATTCGCTGCGCGGCGCCATCGCCATGGTCAGCCAGGACACCTCGTTGCTGCACCGCTCGATCCGCGACAACATCGCCTACGGCCGCCCCGACGCGACCATGGACGCGGTCGCCCGCGCCGCCGAGCTGGCGCATGCCGACGCCTTCATCCACGACCTCGTCGATCACAAAGGCCGGCGCGGCTACGACGCCCAGGTCGGCGAGCGCGGGGTGAAGCTTTCGGGCGGCCAGCGCCAGCGCATCGCCATCGCCCGGGTGATCCTCAAGGACGCCCCGGTGCTGATCCTCGACGAGGCGACGTCGGCGCTGGACTCCGAGGTCGAGGCGGCGATCCAGGAGAGCCTCGACACCCTGATGCAGGGCAAGACCGTCCTCGCCATCGCCCACCGGCTCTCGACCATCGCGGCGCTCGACCGCCTCGTGGTCATCGACGAGGGCCGCATCGTGGAGGAAGGGACGCATGCCGAGCTGATCGGCCAGGGCGGTCTCTACGCCCGCCTGTGGGAGCGGCAATCGGGCGGCTTCCTGCCCGACCGGGCGCCCAAACCCGAGGCCCGTCAGATTTCCGACGCGTTGCCGGGGTAGGTCTCGTCGATCACGCGCGCTTTCCTCCCCCGCTGCGGAGGGAGGGTGGGCCTCGCGTCAGCGAGGGTCGGGAGAGGGGAACAACCTCTCCGGATACGGCGCTCCTCTCTCCTGACCCGCTTCGCGGGCCACCCTCCCCCGCAAAGGGGGGAGGGAAGGTCGGCTCTGAGCAACGTCCAAATCGAGAGACCAAGACATGCCGGCATTCGGCCTCGCGGCGTCCGCCGTTGAGGGACGGCCCCCGTTTCGCCGGCCCTGGATCACGGAGTTGCGCGCGACGCTCGCGCTCGCCGCCCCCCTCGTCTTTACCAATCTTGCCCAACACGGGCTGATCACCGCCGACACGGTGATGCTCGGGCGACTCGGAGCCTCCGAGCTCGCTGCGGCGACGCTCGCCACCAGCCTGTACTTCATCCTGTTCATCTGCGGCATCGGCCTGACCTCGGCGGTGGCGCCTCTGATCGCGGAGGCGCTCGGGCGCGACCGCACCGATTCGGACGCCGTGCGCCGCATCGTGCGCGCCGGCTTCTGGGCCGCGACCCTCGTCGCGATCCCGCTGATGCTCGGCCTGTGGCACACGCAGGCGTTGCTCGAAGCGATCGGCGAGCCGCCGGCGCTGGCCGAGGCCGCCGGCCGCTACATGCGGGCGCTGCAATGGGCGATGTGGCCGGCTCTGCTGTTCATGGTCATGCGCGGCGCCTTCGCGGCGCTGGAACGCCCGAACTGGCCGCTGGCCGCCAGCCTGTTGGCGTTACCGGTCAACGTCGGCCTCGGGATCTGGCTCGCCTTCGAGGGGCCCGGGCGCCTCGGCATGGGCTTGGTCGGGGTCGGCATCGCCACCACCTGCGCGGCGTCCTTCACGCTCCTCGTGCTCGTCGCGGTGATCCTGCGCGACCGCGGCCTGCGACAGTACCGGCTGCTCCATAGGGTCTGGCGCTTCGATGCGGCGCGGCTCTCCGCCCTGTTCCGCCTCGGCCTGCCGATGGCGGGAACAGGCCTGGCCGAGGCCGGGCTGTTCGAGGCGGCGGTGCTCGGCATGGGCCTGTTCGGCGCGGCGCAGCTCGCCGCGCACGCGGTGGCGATCCAGATCGCGGCGCTCTGCTTCATGGTGCCGAACGGGGTCGCGCAGGGCGCCACCGTGCGCATCGGCCTGCGGCACGGTGCGCACGACCGCGCCGGAGTGCGGCTCGCCGGCTGCGTCGCGCTGGGCCTCGGCTTCGGCTTCATGCTGGTCTGCGCCAGCCTCCAGCTCGGCGCGCCGCGCCTGCTGATCGGGCTGTTCCTCGACGTCGACGCGCCCGCCAACGCGTCGGTGATGCTTTACGCGGTGGGCTTCCTCGGCTTCGCGGCCATGTTCGCCGTAGCCGACGGGGTGCAGTCGGTCGCCCTCGGCATGCTGCGCGGCCTGCAGGACACGAAGGTGCCGATGTGGATCGCCGTCGGCGGGTATTGGGGCGTCGGCGTGCCCGCCGGCGCGGCGCTGGCCTGGGGCGCGGGGCTGCAGGGCTACGGGATCTGGCTCGGCTTCTGCGCCGGCCTGTTCGTGGTGGCGGTTCTGCTCACCGCGCGCTGGCGCCGGCTGACCGCCCTACCGCCGGCGTGGTAGGACGACACGATAGGGACGCCGATCCGTGTTGCGAGGAACGCCGCTCCGTGTCGCCCTACCGCACAGCTTGGCTTGACTTCGGGCGACGTGCGGTCGCATTGCACAGATTAGAACGATGATGCTCTGGTCCACCCTGCGCGGGCGGCCCGACGCGTCGGGTGTGCCCGGAATTCCATCCGCTCGGGAGCGCCCCACCGACCCGCCCGACGCCACGACACCGGGCGACGGCACACTGGGAGATTGACGACCTTGGCGAACACCTCCGCCGCCGCGTCCACCGGCACAGCCGCCCCGGACGGAACCCGCCGCGACTTCATGTTCCTAGCCACGGGCGCAGGCCTCGCGGTCGGCGTCGGCGCCGTCGCATGGCCCTTCGTCGCCTCGATGGCACCGGACGCCGCGACCATCGCCGCCGGCGCGCCGATCGACGTGGACCTGACCCCGATCACCGACGGCCAGATCGTCAACGTGTTCTGGCGCGGCAAGCTGATCTTCGTCCGCAAGCTCACCGAGAAAGAGGTGACGGACATGAAGGCGATTCCAGAGAGCCAGCTTTCCGATCCGGCCCCCTTCGGCGCGCGGGTCAAGAAGGGCCACGACCAGTGGCTCGTGGTCTACGGCAACTGCACCCACCTCGGCTGCGTGCCGATCGGCCACCAGGGCAACTTCGAGGGCTGGGCCTGCCCCTGCCACGGCTCGCAGTTCGACGCCGTCGGCCGTGTCCGCCGCGGCCCCGCCCCGATCAACCTTCCGATCCCGCCCTACTCCTTCCAGACCGACGCGAAGATCCGCATCGGCGAGGAAGCCAAGGCCGCGGCCTGAGACACGAGGGACATCCCATGAGCGCTCACGCCAACGCCTACGTCCCCAAGAGCCGCGTCGCGAAGTGGTTCGAGGCGCGCCTGCCCATCGTCGGGCTGGTGCATTCCTCGTTCGTCGCCTTCCCGGTGCCGCGCAACCTGAACTACTTCTGGACCTTCGGCGCCATCCTGATGGCGTTCCTCGGCATCCAGATCGTCACCGGCGTCTGGCTCGCCATGCATTACGAGCCCTCGGCGACCCAGGCGTTCAACTCCGTCGAGCACATCATGCGCGATGTGAACTATGGCTGGCTGCTGCGCTACGCCCACGCCAACGGCGCTTCGATGTTCTTCGTCGCCGTCTACGTGCACATCTTCCGGGCGCTGTATTACGGGTCGTACAAGGCCCCGCGCGAGGTGCTCTACATCCTCGGCGTGATCATCTATCTCCTGATGATGGCCACCGCCTTCCTCGGCTACACCCTGCCGTGGGGCCAGATGAGCTTCTGGGGCGCCACCGTCATCACCAACATCCTCGCCGCGATCCCCGTGGTCGGCGACACCATCCAGAGCCTGCTCTGGGGCGGCTATTCGGTCGGCAACCCGACGATCAACCGCTTCTTCTCGCTGCACTACCTGCTGCCGTGGATGATCGTCGGCGTCGTGGTGCTCCACGTCTGGGCGCTGCACGTCACCGGCCAGAACAACCCGACCGGCATCCCGATCAAGTCCTCGAAGGACGCGGTGCCCTTCACCCCCTACGCCACGATCAAGGACGTGTTCGCCGTGGTGGTGTTCATGATCCTGTTCGCGTGGTTCATCTTCTACCAGCCGAACTACCTCGGCCACGCCGACAACTACGTCCCGGCCAACCCCGCCGTGACCCCGGCCCACATCGTGCCTGAATGGTACTTCCTGCCGTTCTACGCGATCCTGCGCGCGGTGCCCTCGAAGCTCGGCGGCGTCATCCTGATGTTCTCAGCGGTGCTGATCCTGGCGCTCGCGCCCTGGCTCGACACGTCGCGGGTGCGCTCGTGCAACTACCGCCCGATCTATCGCCAGTTCTTCTGGCTGTTCCTCGCGGTCACGGTCATCCTCGGCTGGCTCGGCGCCAAGCCGCCGGAGGGCGGCTACGTCATCGCCTCGCAGATCTGCACCTTCTACTACTTCGCCCACTTCCTTCTCGTCATGCCGATCGTCGGCCTGATCGAGACCCCGAAGGCGCTGCCCGGATCGATCCTGGAGAGCGTCACCGGGCCGGGCAAGCAGGTGAGCGGGTCGGGGATGCCGGCGGGCGCCGCCGCGGCGCCGACCACCAAGGGCTGAGGGCAGGACCGGAACCGACGATGAAACTCTCGAGCCTTCTCGCCACCTCCCTGCTGGCGCTCTCCCTCGGCGCCCCGCTGGGCTCCTCGGCGGCCTCCGCCGAGGACGCCCACGGCGGCAACCAGCCGCCCCGCCTGAAGTGGAGCTACGCCGGCGTCTTCGGCCGGTTCGACCAGGCCCAACTCCAACGCGGGTTCCAGGTCTACAAGGAGGTCTGCTCCGCCTGTCACTCGATGAAGCTCGTAGACTTCCGCAACCTCGCGGAGGAGGGCGGCCCCGACTTCTCGGAGAGCCAGGTCAAGGCCCTGGCCGCGACCTACCAGGTCAAGGACGGCCCCAACGACGCGGGCGAGATGTTCGAGCGGCCCGGTCGGCCGGCCGACAAGTTCCCGCCGCCCTTCCCGAACGACCAGGCGGCGGCCGCGGCCAACGGCGGCAAGGCGCCGCCGGACTTCTCGGTGCTCGCCAAGGCCCGCACCTTCGAGCGCGGCTTCCCGTGGTTCATCACCGATGCGCTCCCCTTCGTGGGCTATTCCGAGCAGGGCGTGGACTACATCCACGCGGTGCTGAACGGCTATGAGGAGCCCCCGAAGGGCACCGAGGTGCCGGACGGGGTGCACTACAACAAGTACTATCCCGGCCACCTGATCGCGATGCCGAACCCGATCAGCGACGGGCAGGTCACCTACGCCAAGAACGAGGCCGGCCAGCCGGTCGTGCCGGAGACGGTCGACCAGTACACCCGCGACGTGGCGGCCTTCATGGCCTGGGCCGCCGAGCCGCACATGATGGCGCGCAAGGCGCTCGGCCTGCGGGTGATCCTGTTCCTGATCCTGCTCTCGGGCCTGCTCTACTACGTCAAGAAGCGCGTCTGGGCCGATGTCGGCGGCGAGGTCCACGGCCTCCAGCCCGAGCTGCACAAGGCGGGCTGATCGCGCGATCGATCCACGGACGACCGAACGGGCCCCTCGCGGGGCCCGTTCGCGTTTTTGCGCCGCACGCGGATCGTGATAGCGGGTCGCGGAGATCTCGACCTCGCCGACATCTCCGCGGGTCCCTTCTCCCAGGGGGAGAAGGACAGGATGAGGGGCGTGAGCTTTCCGGAGAGATCACGCCCCTCACCCCAACCCTCTCTCCTTGGGAGAGAGAGCTCCGTCGCGGATCCCTTACCCCACCAGTCTCAACGGACGAACGACATGACGGCAGCGGTGCTCGGTGTGATGGGCGGGTCCGGGGTCTACGACCTGCCGGGGCTCGAGGGCGTGCGCGAGGAGCGGGTCGCCTCGCCCTGGGGCGAGCCGTCCGACGCCCTGCGGATCGGGCGCGTCGGCGACACCAAAGTGGTGTTCCTGGCCCGGCACGGGCGCGGGCACCGTCTCTCGCCCACCGGCATCGACTACCGCGCCAACATCGACGCGATGAAGCGGGCCGGCGTCACCGACCTCGTCTCGCTGTCGGCCTGCGGCTCGTTCCGCAACGAGCTGCATCCGGGCCTGTTCGTGCTCGTCGATCAGTTCGTCGACCGGACGGTGGGGCGCCCGTCCTCGTTCTTCGGCAACGGCTGCGTCGCCCACGTCTCGCTCGCCCACCCGGTCGGCCCGAACCTGCAGAAGCGGATCGCGAACGCAGCCGAGGCCGAGGGAATCGCCGTCCATCGCGGCGGCACCTACGTCTGCATGGAGGGGCCGCAATTCTCCTCGCTCGCCGAATCGAAGAGCTACAAGGCGCAAGGGTTCGACGTGATCGGCATGACCAACATGCCCGAGGCCAAGCTCGCCCGCGAGGCCGAGATCACCTACGCCACCATCGCGATGGTCACCGATTTCGACTGCTGGCATCCGGGTCACGACGCGGTCGACGTGGCCGCCGTCGTCGCGGTGGCGCGGGCCAACGCCGACAAGGCCGCCCGCCTCGTGGCGCGGCTCGCCCGCGACCTGCCGGCGACCCGCGAGGATTGCCCAGCGGGTTCGCACCGGGCGCTCGACGGCGCGATCATGACGGCGCCATCCCACCGCGACCCGGAGCTGCTGGCCAAGCTCGACGCGGTGGCGGGGCGCGTGCTCAACGGTTGAGCAGCCCCTTTCCCCGGCGACGGCTTCCGCACTAGAAGGCACCAAAGCTGGCCGCGTCGGCCCGGCCAACGAAAAATCACGAAGCCCATGCGCAGCGCCAGCATCAGCCGGAAGACGGCGGAGACCGACGTCTCGGTCTCGATCGACCTCGACGGCACCGGCAAGATCGGGATCGCCACCGGCGTCGGCTTCCTCGACCACATGCTGGAGCTCTTCGCCCGGCACGGGCTGTTCGACGTCGAGGCCCGGGTGACCGGCGACCTGCACGTCGACCAGCACCACACGGTGGAGGATTGCGGCATCGCGCTGGGCCAGGCCTTCGCGAAAGCGCTCGGCGACAAGCGCGGCATCGCGCGCTACGCCGACATCCACATGCCGATGGACGAGACGCTGAGCCGCGTCGCGATCGACATCTCGGGCCGGCCGTTCCTGGTGTTCCGCACCGCGTTCCGCGTCGAGAAGATCGGCGCCTTCGACACCGAACTGGTGCGCGAGTGGTTCCAGGCCTTCGCCATGAACGCCGGCATCACGCTCCACGTCGAGACGCTCTACGGCGACAACGCCCACCACATCGCCGAGAGCTGCTTCAAGGGGCTGGCCCGCGCCTTGCGGAAGGCCGTCGCGGTCGATCCTCGGGAGGAGGGGCGGGTGCCCTCGACCAAAGGTTCGCTTTAGGTCGGGGTTCGCTCTGGGCCAGGGTTCGCTCTAGGGTTACCGGCGCGTTCGCGAAGGTTGCGCCAGTTCGAAGGCGTGACGGGGGAGGAAGAGGGTCGCCATGAGGATGCGCAGCTACACGCTCCATCTGCCGCACGAGGCCCGCCCCGGCGAGGCGCACGACCTCGACCGGGCGCAGCTGGTGCCGGACGGGTTCTCGGGCACGGCCTTCGCCTTCTCGGTCCTGTGGTTCCTGTATCACCGCCTCTGGCTCGCCGCCCTGCTCGTCCTCGCCGGGCTCGGCGCCACGGCACTCGTCGGCTACGGCCTCGGCCTGTCGCCGGCGGCCGGCACCGTCATCACGCTGCTGGTCCTGGTCCTGATCGGGCTCGAGGCGTCCTCGCTCCGGCGCTGGACGCTCGCCCGCAACGGCCAGCCTGCGCGCGACGCGGTGGTGGCCTTCAACGCCGACGAGGCCGAGGCCAAGGCGATGACGCGCTGGCTCGACCCCGCCCGCACGCCGAGTGTGCGAACCTCGACCGGGTTCGCCGGCGCCCGCGCGGCCGAGCCGGTGATCGGCCTGTTCCCGGCGCAGGGCGGCCGGTGAGCGTCTTCAAGGGACAGAGACCGTGAGCGCCGAGACCGTCGCGATCATCGATTACGGGTCGGGCAACCTGCACTCGGCGGCCAAGGCCTTCGAGCGGGCGGCCCGCGAGGCCGGCCTGCCTGAGACCCGCATCGTCGTCACCGGCGATCCGGATGCGGTCGCGCGCGCCGACCGGATCGTACTCCCCGGCGTCGGCGCCTACGCCGACTGCCGCCGCGGGCTCGACGCCGTCCCCGGCCTCGTGGAGGCGATGGGCGAGGCGGCGATCGGATCGGGGCGCCCGTTCCTCGGCATCTGCGTCGGCATGCAGCTCATGGCCACCCGCGGCCTCGAATACGAGACCACGGACGGCCTCGGCTGGATCTCGGGCGACGTCGGGCCGATCCGGCCGTCGGATCCCGCCTTGAAGATCCCGCACATGGGCTGGAACACCCTGGCGCCGGCACGCGACCATCCCCTGCTCGACGGCATCCGCACCGGGCCGGACGGGCTGCACGCCTACTTCGTGCACAGCTTCGCCCTCAAGGCCGATCGCCCGGACGAGGTCGTCGCCGAGGCGGAATACGGCGGTCCCGTCACCGCGATGGTGGCGCGCGACAACCTCGCCGGCACGCAATTCCACCCGGAGAAGAGCCAGCATCTCGGGCTGGCCCTGCTCGCGAACTTTCTGCGCTGGCGTCCGTAGATGCCGCGTCCTCCATCGACCGACCAGAAGAAACGAGCGTCCGCGTGATCCTGTATCCGGCCATCGATCTCAAGGAAGGACATTGCGTCCGGCTCGTGCAGGGCGACATGGCGCAGGCCGTGGTGTTCAACGACGACCCGGCCGCGCAGGCCCGGGCCTTCGCCGACCAGGGCTTCTCCTGGCTGCACGTGGTCGACCTCGACGGCGCCTTCGCCGGCGCGCCGATGAACGCGGCCGCGGTCGACGCGATCCTGGCCGAGATCGACATCCCGGTGCAGCTCGGCGGCGGCATCCGCGAGATGCGGACGCTGGAGGGCTGGCTCGAGAAGGGCGTCGCCCGGGTGATCATCGGCACGGCGGCCGTGCGCGACCCGGCCTTCGTCCACGAGGCGGCGCGGCGCCATCCGGGCAAGATCGCGGTGGGCATCGACGCCAAGGACGGGCGCGTCGCGGTGGCGGGCTGGGCCGAGACCTCCAGCATGACGGCGGAAGACCTCGGCCGCCGGTTCGAGGATGCCGGCGTCTCGGCGATCATCTACACCGACATCGCCCGCGACGGCATCCTGAAGGGCCTCAACATCGAGATGACGGTGGCGCTCGCCGAAGCCGTGAGCATCCCGGTGATCGCGTCGGGCGGCCTCGCCTCGATCGAGGACGTGCACCGCCTGCTCGAGCCCGATTGCGCGATGCTGGCCGGCGCCATCACCGGCCGCGCCCTCTACGACGGCCGCATCGACCCGCGGGCGGCGCTGTTCGCGATCAAGGCCGCGCGCGGCAACGCCGCCTCGTGATAGTCTCGCCCGGTCAAGGATTTGCCGGGAGGCTGCGATGACGGCTTTGGCGAAGGCGGCGCGACCGGCGGAGGCCGGAACGGCCTACGCGGACGACTTCTACACCTGGACGCAGGAGCAGAGCGCGCGCCTCCGGGCCGGCGACCTGACCGCCCTCGATCTGGAAAACCTCGCCGAGGAGATCGAGAGCTTGGGCAAGAGCGAGTTCAACAGCCTCGTCAGCGCGTGGCGCGTCCTCCTCCTGCACATGATGAAGTTCGATCATCAGCCGGCGCGCCGAACGCGGTCCTGGACGCTGTCGATCAAGGAGCAGCGCAAGGAGGCATCCTTCGTGCTGAAGGACAACCCCGGCCTCAAGAGCCGGTTGGACGAGGCGCTCGAACGCGCCTACGACACGGCCCGGTTGAAGGCGGCGCGGGAGACCCGGCTGCCCCTCGCGACCTTCCCCGAGACCTGCCCCTACACCCGCGACGAGATGCTGACGCGCCCCTTCGCGATCGACCCCGACGACACGACCGCCTGAAGGGCCGCCCCCGTGCTCAAGACCCGCATCATCCCCTGCCTCGACGTCAAGGACGGCCGCGTCGTCAAGGGCGTGAAGTTCCTCGAGCTGCGCGACGCGGGCGATCCGGTGGAGGCGGCCAAGGCCTACGACGCGGCCGGCGCCGACGAGCTCTGCTTCCTCGACATCACCGCGAGCCACGAGGCGCGCGGCACCCTGCTCGACGTGGTGAGCCGCACGGCGGAGGCCTGCTTCATGCCGCTCACCGTCGGCGGCGGCGTGCGGGCGGTGGCGGACGTGCGCGCGCTGCTGCTCGCCGGCGCCGACAAGGTCGCGATCAACACGGCGGCCGTGAACGACCCCGACCTCGTGGCGCGGGCCGCGGAGAAGTTCGGCGCGCAATGCGTCGTGGTGGCGATCGACGCCAAGCGCACCTCGGCGCCGGGCGAGCCGGACGCGTGGCAGATCTTCACCCATGGCGGCCGCACCCCCACCGGCCTCGACGCGATCGCCTTCGCCCGCACGGTGGCGGCCAAGGGGGCGGGCGAGCTGCTCGTCACCTCGATGGACCGGGACGGGACGCGCTCGGGCTACGACCTCGCGCTGATCCGCGCCATCGCCGACGCGGTGACCGTGCCGGTGATCGCCTCGGGCGGCGTCGGCGGGCTCGACGACCTCGTGGCCGGCGTCGCCGAGGGCCATGCCAGCGCGGTGCTGGCGGCCTCGATCTTCCATTTCGGGCAGCACAGCGTCGCCGAGGCCAAGGCGCACATGGCGGCGGCCGGCCTCGCCATGCGGCTGGACGCCTGACCCGGTCCCATGCGGTGAACCCATTCCCATAGCAGGGCCTGGGCATGGCACGATCCGGAACCATTTTTCCGACAATTCCGGCCGGCCGTCGCGGAAATGCGGGTGGCGACGCGCTCCTGCGTCGGCTCCCGGCTTGCCCGGCGCCCGCCGTTGACGCAGGTTCCGGCGACGGCATCGTCGCCTTCGAACCCTGCCGCACGGGTCTTGTATGTCCGCCTACACCCTCGACGACCTCGCACGCCTCGTGGCGAGCCGCGCCGGCACCGCGCCCGACCAGTCCTACACGGCCAAGCTGCTCGCCGGCGGCCCGGCCAAGGCCGCCAAGAAGCTCGGCGAGGAGGCGGTGGAGGCCGCCATCGCCGCGGTGCAGGGGGACAAGGCCGGCCTGACCAACGAGGCGGCGGACGTGCTCTACCACCTCGTCGTGCTGCTGCGCGCCGGGGGCGTCGAGTTGTCGGCGGTGATGGCGGAGCTGGAACGCCGCACCGCACAGAGCGGCATCGCCGAGAAGGCGTCGAGGCCGCCGGCATGAAGGCGGCCGCGCTCGCCCCCGGCCAGAATCCGGTGACGGGGCAGAACCCGGTCACGGGCGACGGGCCCGAGCGGATCTCGCCCTATCGCCTGTTCAGCCGCGAATCCTGGGCGCAGCTGCGCGCCGACACGCCGCTCACCCTGACGCAGGAGGACGTGGAGCGCCTGCAATCGCTGAACGACCCGATCTCGCTGGAGGAGGTGGTCGCGATCTACCTGCCGCTGTCGCGGCTGCTCTCGCTCTACGTCGCGGCGAGCCAGGGGCTGTTCAAGGCGACCCAGCGCTTCCTGATGGCCGAGCGCGAGACCAAGGCGCCCTACATTATCGGGCTCGCCGGCTCCGTGGCGGTGGGCAAGTCGACCACGGCCCGCGTGCTCACCGCGCTGCTCGCGCGCTGGCCGAACACCCCGAAGGTCGACCTCGTCACAACCGACGGGTTCCTTCTGCCGAACGCCGAGCTCGCCGCGCAGGGCATCATGGACCGGAAGGGCTTCCCGGAAAGCTACGACACCGCCGCCCTGCTGCAGTTCCTGCACGACGTGAAATCGGGCCGGAAGCGCGTGACCGCGCCGCTCTACTCCCACCTCGTCTACGACCGGGTGGCCGGCGAGGAGCGGGTGGTGGAGAGCCCCGACATCCTGATCGTCGAGGGCCTGAACGTGTTGCAGCCCGCGCGCCTGCCGCGCGACGGCACCGCGATCCCGTTCGTCTCCGACTTCTTCGACTTCTCGATCTACCTCGACGGGCACGAGGACGACCTGCACCGCTGGTACGTGATGCGCTTCATGCGCCTGCGCCAGACCGCGTTCCGCGACCCCCGCTCGTACTTCCGCAAATACGCCGAGGTGCCGGAGGCCGAGGCGCTCGCCATCGCCGACCGGCTGTGGTCGACGATCAACCTGCCGAATCTGCGCGACAACATCCTGCCGACCCGCCAGCGCGCCAGCCTGATCCTGGCCAAGGGCGCGAGCCACCGCATCGAGAGCGTGGCGCTGCGGCGGTTGTAGGCCCCTTCAGGCGAACGGAAACGCGGCTTCCGCGACGTACGGCCCGCCGCCGGTCGAGTCGCGCGCCGAGTACAGCACCACCTCCGTCGCGGAAAAGCGCAGGGGCGTGAAGATCGGCGCCTGCGACAGGGCCATCGCCACCGCCTCGGGCGTGGCCTCGCGGCGCAGGCGCGCCAGCGTCACGTGCGGCACGAACTTGCGCCGCTCCGGCTCGGCGCCGGCCCTTCGGATCAGGCGCTCCTGCTCGGCCTGGAGGTCCATCAGGTCGGGGTTGGCCGCGACGCTGGCCAGCAGCGCGCGCGGCTTGTCGCCGCCGAACACCGAGAGGCCGTCCAGCACCACCGCGATCGCCGGGCGCGCCCGCATCTCGGAGAGCGCCTCCACCGCGTCCTCGGCCAGGGCGACCGGCACGTCGCCGAGGAAGCGCAGGGTGACGTGGTAATCCGCCGGCTCGATCCAGCGGGCGCCGGGCAGGCCGCCGCGGAACGGCGCCAGCCCGGCGGCGATCTCCGGCGGGAGGGCGAGCGCCGTGAATAGGCGCGGCATCTCAGGGCGCCTTGGCTGGGAGGCGCCCGAGGAAGGCCTCGACCGAGGGCAGGATGCCGGCCACGATCACGTCGACGCCCTTGGCGTTCGGGTGGAGCCCGTCGTCGAGGGTGTAGGCCCGGTCGCCGACCATGCCGGCCATGAAGAACGGGTACAGCACGAGGTCGTATTTCTGGGCCAGGTCGGGGTAGATCGCGTCGAAGCGCGCGACGTAGTCGGGTCCGAGGTTGGTCGAGGCGCGCATGCCGGCGAGCAGCACCGGGATGCCGCGATCCTTCAGCCGCGCGACGATCGCCTCCAGCGCCTTCCGCGTCACGGCCGGGTCGGTGCCGCGCAGCATGTCGTTGGCGCCGAGTTCCAGGATCACCCCGTCGGTGCCGTCGGGGACCGACCAGTCGACCCGGTCGAGGCCGTTGGTGGCGGTCTCGCCCGAGACGCCGGCGTTGGCGACCGTCACCGTCCGGCCTTTCGCTGCGAGCGCCCGCTCCAGCACCGCCGGGAAGGCGGAACTCGCCGGCAGGCGGTAGCCCGCGGTGAGGCTGTCGCCCAACGCCACCAGGCGGATCGGCTTCGGCCCGGGCGGCGGGTCGGCTTTCGCGGGCGCGACGCCGGCCATCGACAGGACCAGCCCCGCTGCGGCAAAGAGGGCCATCAGGATCGGCCTGCGCCGGCCGTCATGGCGTAGTTCCGTCGCGGTCGCCATATCGGCTCCACGAGCCTCGGTCGGCACGGGTCGTGCCGAAGCGCACCGAACGTTCGTCCGCCAACCGTGATCTCCGTCCCGCATGTTCGCCATCCCGCACAGATCGGCTCAGCCGTGACCGACGACAAGCCTTCTCTCGAAAAGCCTTCGCCGGAAATGCCCGCATCCGGAACGCCGGCCATCGCCCTTTCCGGCATCGACCTCAGCCTCGGCCGGGGCGCCGCCCGCGTCCACGTGCTGCGCGGGATCTCCCTCGACGTCGCCCGCGGCGAGGCGGTCGGCCTCGTCGGGCCGTCGGGCTCGGGCAAGTCGACCCTGCTGATGGTGATGGCGGGGCTGGAGCGGCCCGATTCCGGCGCGATCCGAATCGAGGACACCGACCTCGGGCGCCTCGACGAGGACGCGCTCGCGCGCTTCCGCGGCCGGCGCATCGGCATCGTGTTCCAGGCCTTCCACCTCGTCCCGACGATGACGGCGCTGGAGAACGTCGCCCTGCCGCTGGAGCTGGCCGACAAGCCCGAGGCGCAGGCCCGCGCCAAGCGGGAGCTCGAGGCCGTCGGCCTCGGCCACCGGCTGCACCACTACCCGGCCCAGCTCTCGGGCGGCGAGCAGCAGCGCGTCGCCATCGCCCGCGCCGTCGCCCCCGACCCGGCGATCCTGGTGGCCGACGAGCCCACCGGCAACCTCGACGAGGCGACCGGGCGCCAGATCGTCGAGTTGCTGTTCGCGCTCAAGCGCGACCGCGGCGCGACGCTCGTGCTCGTCACCCACGATCCGGGGCTCGCCCGCCTCTGCGACCGCACCGTGCGCCTGCGCTCGGGACGGATCGAGGAGCCGGTGGCGGCCTGATGCACGGCACCCTTTCCCGACAGGACCGGACGCCCTCCTCGCGCCTTCCCCTCACCCTACGGCTCGCGCTCCGCGAGCTCCGCGGGGGCTTGGGCGGGTTCGCGGTGTTCCTCGCCTGCATCGCGCTCGGCGTCGCGGCGATCGCAGGCGTCGCCTCGATCTCGCGCTCGCTGTCGGACGGCCTCGGGCGCGAGGGCAAGCGCATCCTCGGCGGCGACCTGAGCTACAGCCTGATCAACCGCGAGGCGACGGAACCCGAGCGGGCGGCCCTCGACGCGCAGGGGCGGGTGGACGTGGTCGCCTCGCTCCGCGCCATGGCGGTGGCGGGGGAGGGCGCGGCGCTCGTCGAGCTGAAGGCGGTCGATTCCGGCTACCCGTCGGCTGGAGAGCTCGTCACCGAGCCGCAGGCGCCGCTCGCCGGCCTGCTCGCCGAGCGGGACGGGATCGACGGAGCGCTCGCCGACCCCGCCCTCCTGACCCGCCTCGACCTCAAGGTCGGCGACAGGCTCACCGTCGCGGGCCGGCCCTTCGCCATCCGCGCGACCATCGTCTCCGAGCCGGACAAGATCGCCGGGGGGATCGGCTTCGGGCCGCGGCTCATCGTGACGCAAGACGCGTTGCGGCGGACCGGCCTCGTCCAGCCGGGCAGCCTCAACCGCTGGAGCTACCGGCTGATCCTGCCGGGCGCCGACGACGCGGGCCTCGACGCCGCCGCCGCGCGAATCGCCGCCGCGGCGCCACAGGCCGGCTGGGAGATGCGGGCGCGCACCAACGCCGACCCGCGCTTCTCCAAGAGCATCGAGCGCTTCACCCAGTTCCTGACGCTGGTCGGCCTCACCGCGCTGATCGTCGGCGGGGTCGGCGTCGCCAACGCCGTCAACGCCTTCGTCGAGCGCAAGCGCCCCTCGATCGCCACCCTGAAGAGCGTCGGCGCGCCGGGCTCGAAGGTCGTCGCCTTGTACCTGACGCAGGTGATGCTGATCGCCGGCCTCGGCACGGCGATCGGCCTCGTCGTCGGCGCCGCCTTGCCGTTCGTCCTCGACGCGCTGTTCCGGGACAGCCTGCCGCTGCCGCTGAACCCGACGCTGGCGCCGCTGGAACTGCTTCAGGCGGCGGCCTATGGGCTCCTGACCGCCCTGGCCTTCGCGATCACGCCGCTCGGGCGCGCCCACGACGTCCCGGTCTCGGGGCTGTTTCGCGACACCGTCGACCCGGCCGCCTCCCGCATCCGCCCGCGCTACCGACTGATCCTGGCGCTGGCGCTCGCCGCCCTGGTCGGTCTCGCCGTCGGCACCGCCTTCGACCGGCGCGTGGCCCTGATCTTCATCGCCGCCGCCGGCATCGCCTTCGGCCTGCTGCGCCTCGTCGCGGTCGGCGTGATGGCGCTCGCCCGCCGGCTGCCGCATCCCAAGCGCACCGCGCCGCGGATGGCGCTGGCCAACCTCCACCGCCCGGGCGCCCTGACGCCGGCCATCGTCCTGTCGCTGGGCTTGGGCGTGACGCTCCTCGTGACCTTGAGCCTGATCGACGTGAACGTGCGCCGCACGATCTCGGCGACCCTGCCCGCACGCGCGCCGAACCTGTTCTTCCTCGACATCCCGGCGGCCGACTCGAACGCCTTCCGCGACTTCCTCGCGCGCCAGGCGCCCGCCGCCAAGATCGAGCGGGTGCCGATGATGCGCGGGCGCATCGTGGCGCTGGACGACGTGCCGGCCGAGAAGATCCGCCCGCCGGAGGACGCCGCCTGGGTGCTCGACGGCGACCGGGGCATCACCTACGCCGAGGACGTGCCCGAGGGCTCGAACATCGTCGCCGGCAAGTGGTGGACGGCCGAGGAGGCCAAGACCCCGCTGGTCTCGTTCGAGGCGGAGCTGGCCAGGAACCTCGGCCTGAAGGTCGGCAGCCGCGTCACCGTCAACGTGCTCGGGCGGAACCTCACCGCCACCATCGCCAACCTGCGCAAGGTCGAGTGGCGCAACCTCGGCATCAACTTCGTCATGGTGTTCTCCCCCGGCACGTTCCGCGGGGCGCCGCACTCGGACCTCGCGACGCTGACCCTGCCCGGCGGCACGAACGGACCGATCGAGAACCGCATCCTGCGCGACGTCGCCAAGACGTTCCCCTCCGTCACCAGCGTGCGGGTGAAGGACGCCCTCGACGCCGTCGGCGACCTCGTCGGCCGGCTGGTGCTGGCGATCCGCGGGGCGAGCGCGGTGGCGGTGCTGGCGAGCCTGTTCGTGCTGGCCGGCGCCATCGCCGCGGGGCACCGGGCGCGGCTCTACGACGCCGTGGTGCTGAAGGTGCTCGGCGCCACCCGCGGACGGCTGCTCACCGCCTACGGCCTCGAATACGGCGCGCTCGGCCTCGTCACCGCGTTGTTCGGGCTGCTGGCCGGGACGCTGGCCGGCTGGGTGATCGTCACCAAGGTGATGCGCCTCGACTTCGTCCTCGACCTGTCGGGGGCGCTGGTGGCGGCGGCAGCCGCCGTGGTGCTCGCCGTGGTGCTGGGGCTCGCCGGCACCTGGCGCATCCTCAGCCAGAAGCCGGCGCCGTACTTGCGACAATCGTAAGATGCGGCAATCCTGATGCGCGACGAAGTATGACCGAACTTTAATCCCAGACTTCGTGAACAAAATTAACAGCCGCGGATTCACCAAAAGCGCTTTTCCAAGCTCTACCGGGCTCTTGTGCGGGGCGGCCGAAAGCAACATATTCCAACCCGAGGCGCTCGACGGCGCCAGAGGTCCCCTGCGTGGGCCTCGTCTCAAACACCACGCACGAGCGAGCCTTCCGAGGTCACTCCCATGGCATTCGACAACTCTCCCTTCCGCTACGGCGCCCAGGCGCCGTCGCAGGCCGGCACCCAGGTCGCGTTCGATCAGGGCCTGCGGACCTTCATGCTCGGCGTCTACAACAACATGGTCGTGGGCCTGGGCATCTCGGGCCTCGTCGCGCTCGGCCTCAACATGGCCGCCACCACCGCGACCGCGACCGGGCGTCTCGCCCTGACGCCGTTCGGCCAGACGCTCTACAACAGCCCGCTCAAGTGGGTCCTGATGTTCGCGCCGCTCGCCTTCATCCTCGTCTTCTCGATGCGGATGGACCGGATGTCGGCCTCGTCGGCGCGGACGATGTTCTTCGCCTTCGCGGCGGTGATGGGCGCCTCGATGTCGACGCTGCTGCTGGTGTTCACCGGCGCCAGCGTGGTGCGGGTCTTCTTCATCACCTCGGCGACCTTCGGCGCGTTGAGCCTCTACGGCTACACCACGAAGCGCAGCCTCTCGGGCATGGGCTCGTTCCTGATCATGGGCCTGATCGGCATCATGATCGCCTCGATCGTCAACATCTTCCTGGCCTCGTCGGCGCTGCAGTTCGCCGTCTCGGTGCTCGGCGTGCTGATCTTCGCGGGGCTGACCGCCTACGACACCCAGAAGCTGAAGGAGATGTATCTCTCCAGCGGCTTCGACGGCGAGGCGGCCGCCAAGATGTCGGTGAACGGTGCGCTGACGCTGTACCTCGACTTCATCAACATGTTCCAGTTCCTGCTCTCGCTCCTCGGCGACCGCCGCTAAGCGAATTCCGAACCGGACGAACGAAAAAGGCCCCGGCGGGAATGCCGGGGCCTTTTTCATGCGCGCGGTGGCTTCCTCTCCCGAAAAGGAAAGGGATCGGGCTGGGGCTCACACCGCGCGCAGGGGCTTCTCCAGCACCGCGAGCACGCGGGCGAGGTCGGCGCCGCGCTTGAGCACCACGCCGGTGGCGGCGACCACGGCGTAGGCGCCCTGGCGGCGGGCGAGCTTGGGGTCCTTCTCGATCCGGTAGAGCGGCATCTCGGAGGTGCGGCGGTAGATCGAGAACACCGCCTTGTCCCGGCAGAAATCGAGAGCGTAGTCGCGCCATTCGCCCTCCGCGACCCGGCGGCCGTAGAGGTTGAAGATCGTGCGCAGCTCGTGCCGGTCGAACGCGATCTGCGGGGCGGTGGACGGGCTGGGGAAGGGCACCACGCGGGCCGTCGACTCGTCTGTCCGGATCTCGCCGCTTGCGCGCTCGCTCATCGTCCCTCCGCCGTGGGTCCTGCTACCGATCGTTGAGGATGGGCCTCGGGCGGCCGGCCCGCAAGGGTCCCGGACAAGGCCGCGTTCACCGATTCGTTCGTTGCGGACAGGCCACGCCCAAGAAACAAATGCCGCGGTTTCGCCCCGATCACGCCTTTCCCGGGCCGTGTTGCGACTCGACAACGAAGGCCGAACCCTCGTCGGGTCGTGCCCCGACGGTCGTCCGCATCCCGAGCTCCCCAGCCCGCGGGCGTCACCGGACCGCACGACGCGACATCCCAGAGGTTTCGAGACCCAAGGACTTCAGGCCGCCCGCAAGGGCGGCCTTTTTTGTTCGCGCCCGGCGCGCTGAGCAGGAACGCGCAAACCCTGCCGAAACCCGCTATGAGGCGGGCCGACCATGACCGACGCCCGCCCGCCCCGCTTCGACGACGACTTCCGGCAGGCGCTCGACGACCTGTTCGCGTGGCGCCGCGACGTGCGCCGCTTCCGCGCCGACCCGGTGGACGAGGCCCTGCTGCGCGAGAGCCTGGCGGCGGCCCATCGCAGCCCGTCGGTCGGCAACAGCCAGCCGTGGCGCTTCGTGCGCGTCGCCGACCCCGCCCGCCGCGCCGGCGTGGTCGCGAGCTTCGAGCGCTGCAACGCCGACGCGGCCCTGCGCTACGACGACGAGACCCAGGCGCGCTACCGCGCCCTGAAGCTCGCGGGCCTGCGCGAGGCCCCGGTGCACCTCGCCGTCTTCTGCGACGACGCGACGGAGGCCGGCCACGGCCTCGGCCGGGCGACCATGCCGGAGATGCTGCGCTACTCCGTGGTCGGCGCCGTGCAGACCTTCTGGCTCGCGGCGCGCGCCCGCGGCCTCGGCACCGGCTGGGTCTCGATCCTGGAGCCGGCCCGGATCGGGACGCTGCTCGACGTGCCGGAAAGCTGGCACCTCGTCGCCTACCTCTGCGTCGGCCTCCCCGTGGAGGAGCACGCCGACCCCGAGCTCGTGCGCCACGGCTGGCAGGCGCAGGACGCGACGGCGGTGCGTCTGTTCGAGCGGTAAAGCAAATCCTTCGACGAACGTTCGCCTTTGTCGAAAGGACATCGAGCGCTTTTTACCGTCTTCCGCGAAGAGCGTGAGCAAACCCGCAGTCCTCGAAGGACGAGCTGGAACGCAGAGCTTGGCCGTGGATTACTGCTGCAGCGAACGGTCACGCTCTGCGAAGGAAGTCCCCAGATGTCGGTCAGGAAATACGTGTCCACGGGCCTCGGCGGCGCGATGCTGGCCGGCCTCGTGGCGACGCCGGTGGCGGCGCGCGAGGTGGTGCCGTTCGCGGACGGGGCGATGCCGGGCTCGGTGGTGATCAGCGTCTCGCAGCGCCGGCTCTACCTCGTCAACGGCGACGGCACGGCGATCCGCTACCCCGTCGCGGTGGGGAAGCCCGGCAAGCAATGGTTCGGCACCAAGGCGATCGACGGCAAGTACGTGCAGCCGGCCTGGTCGCCGCCGAGCGAGGTCAAGCGCGACAACCCGCGCCTGCCGAACCTGATCGCCGGCGGCTCGCCACACAACCCGATGGGCGCCGCGGCGATGACGCTCTCGGGCGGCGAATACGCCATCCACGGCACCAACCGCCCGAGCTCGGTCGGCACCTGGGCCTCCTACGGCTGCATCCGGATGTACAACCAGGACGTGGTCGATCTCTACGACCGCGTCTCGGTCGGCACCCCGGTCTACGTGACGCGCTGAGGATTGGCGCCAGAACCCCGTAAGATCAGGCGGCGGCCGGCGCCGTCGCCTCGATCGCCGTGAAGGTCTCCAGGATGTGGTAGGTGTGCACGGTCCCGGCCGGCACGCAGTAGGAATCGCCTGGCTCGAGCGCGACCGTCCGGTCCTCGAGCACCAGCTTGGCCCGGCCCGAGATCACGTAGCCCACGGTCTCGTAATCGGACGTGGTGCTCGGCTTGTCGTCGGCCGGCGGCTCGTCGCGCCACATCCGCATGCCGACCAGCTCGCCCTTCGCCAGCGCGACCTCGCCGTGGGCGCCGCTCGGCGCATCCTTGCTCGATACCTTGGTGATCATCGGGGGCCTCATCTCGCACTGCGCTTCGCGAGCCCAACAGCAGGCTCGCCCGGTCGTTCCGGCGGCTTCGCGCGACCAACGGCCCCGTCTGGTCGGAACTTGCGATCAGAAGTCGACGGCGAGCCCCTTCACCTCCCAGTCGTCGTAGCGCACCGGTTCGAGCCCGCCGCGCCCGAGGCGTTCGGGGGCCGCCGAGACCGCCGCCGCCCGCGCGTCGATCGCCCTGCGGCGCTCGGCCGCCTCCGCCAGGGCGCGCTCGGCCGCCGGGGTGAGGGGACGGGCGGCGGCCTCGCCGCCGGATTCGACTGGACCGGCTTCGGCGGCGTCGGGGCTGGTTTCAACTTGCATCGGACTCGCTCAAATGGGAGGGCATCGGGGTCCGACGGCGGGTTGCCGGCACGAAGGGTCGTTCGAGAAGTGGCATCCATGGGCAGAGGGCGCAACGCGTCCGGGCCGGCGCGGGCGGCGGGCGCGACCAAGGGTCCGCGCCCGGGGCCGAAATCGACACCTGAATCCGCAGCGGACGCGGCCGGCCTCGCCGCGCGCCGGGTGGCGCAATCCGTCGTCGCCGACCTTTTGGGACAGAACCGCGCCCTCGCCCTGGAGGATGCGCTGGCGCAAGGCGCCCGCGTCGCGGGGCTCGACGCCGCCGACGCCGGGCTGGCGCGGGCCATCGCCACGGTCACCTTCCGCCGGCTCGGCTTCCTGAAGGCGGCGCTCGCCGCGCGGATGGAGCAGGGCCTGCCCGAGGACAAGCCGCGCCTCGTCGCGCTGCTCGCCACCGGCGCCGCGCAGATCCTCGACCTCGCCGTCCCCGACCACGCCGCGGTCGACCTCGCGGTGCGGCTCGCCAAGGCCGACCCGCAGGCGCGGCATCTGACCGGCCTCGTCAACGCGGTCCTGCGCCGGATCGTGCGCGAGCGCGAGGCGATCCTGGCGGAGGCCGGCGATCCGCTCGAAGCTAACACCCCGGATTGGCTGGCCGCGCGCTGGCGCGCGGCCTACGGGCCGGAGACCGCCGCCGCCATCGCCCGCGCGCACCTGGGCGGCGCCGCGATCGACCTGACGCTCAAGGGCGAGGCCGGCGACTGGGCCGAGCGCCTCGGCGCGGTGGCGCTGCCCACCGGCTCGCTCCGGCTCGGCGACCTGCGGGTCCCGGTCTCCGAGCTTCCCGGCTTCACCGAGGGCGCGTGGTGGGTGCAGGACGCCGCCGCCGCGATCCCGGCGCGGCTCCTCGGCGCGCGCGCGGGCGAGCGCATCGCCGACCTCTGCGCCGCACCGGGCGGCAAGACCGCCCAGATCGCGAGCCAGGGCGCCGTGGTGACCGCCCTGGACCGTTCGGCCCCGCGCCTGGAGCGCCTGTCCGAAAACCTCGCCCGCCTCGGGCTGACGGCGGAGGTCGTCGTCGGCGACGCGCTCGCCTTCGATCCGCCGGAGCCGTTCGACGCGGTGCTGCTCGACGCGCCGTGCTCGGCCACCGGCACGATCCGCCGTCACCCGGACGTCGCCTGGACCAAGACGGAATCCGACCTGATCCGCCTGCACCTCCTCCAGGCGCGCCTCCTCGACAAGGCCGCCACCCTGGTGCGGCCGGGCGGGCGCCTGGTCTACTGCACCTGCTCGCTGGAGCAGGAGGAAGGCGAGCGCCAGGTCGCCGCCTTCCTGAAGCGCAACGCCGCCTTCGAGCGGGTGCCGGTTCGCCCGGACGAGGTCGGCGGCCTCGACGCCCTGATCAACGCCGACGGCGACCTGCGCACCCTGCCGGCCCACCTCGAAGGTTCGGAGAGCCAGCGCGGCGGCCTCGACGGCTTCTTCGCGAGCCGACTGCGGCGGAAGGACTAGCGCAGCGGCAACCGCCGGCTCGATTGCCACGCGGTCCCGCGCCGCCCTATCAAGCACGAAGAAGCCGCCCCGACTCGGAGGGCGGCCGAAGACGAAAGTATTTTCAAGCGAGGTGGATGCCGGCTCGCGTGAAGAAAATGCGACCACACAATAGGAGAGAGCATGTTCCGTGATCCGGAGATCACGGAACATGCTCTCGGCGGGCCGACGTCGCCCGGCCTCGGGGGAACGCGATGCAGAGCTTCGTTCGGGCCAAGTTGCACGGCATCCGCGTGACGGGCGCCGACCTGAACTACCACGGCTCGATCACCCTGGACGCCGACCTGTGCCGCGAGGCGGGGCTCGACCCGCTCGAGTTCGTCGAGATCTGGAACAAGATGTCGGGGGCGCGGATCAGCACCTACGTGCTGTACGGCCCCGCCGGCTCGCGCTGCTGCATCCTGAACGGCGCCGCCGCCCGCACCTGTCAGGTCGGCGACGAGGTCATCATCGCCTCGGCGAACTACGGCGACGTCGAGGACGTGATCGCCCACAAGCCGCGGGTGCTGATCTTCGGTGAGGGCAACAGCGTGGTCGACCGGATGGTCTACGACGTGTTCCGCGACGCGGAGGGCCGCCTCGACATGCGCATCCTGGAGGCGGCGACCGGTGCCGAGGAGCCGCCGCGGGTGGCGACCCACATCCGCGTGGCGTGAGCGTCGGCGGCCCGGCCTCAGGTGGCGGAGAGCGCGTGCGGCGTGCGACGCTGGTGCCGAATGAGCGAGAGCGTCAGCCCCGACACGGTCAGCAGGTCGCAGGTCAGGCCGAAGACCGAGCCGACGAGGCCGTTGTGGACGGCCCAGCACAGGCTGGCGCCGAGGAAGAGGCGCCGCATGCCCTGCGGGTCTCCCTGCAGGCGGGCGCCCGTCGCCAGGAGGGCGCCGAGGCCGGCGCAGGCCGACGGCCAGCCGCTCCAGGTCGCCAGGGTCATCCCGACGGTGACCAGCGTGGTCGCGGCAAAGAGCGGGGCGACCCAGGCGGCGCGGCCCTCGGGCCCGATCGCCCGCATCGAGACGAAGTTCTGCAGGACGGCGATGGCGCACATCGCCGTGCCGGTGAACGCGCCGAGATGCAGGTAGTGCAGGCCGAAGGCGGCGGCGCAGCCGGCGGAGGCGAGGAGCATCCCGCGCCGATGCGGCATGATCCCGGCGATGAAGCCGAGGAGGAGCCCGAGGGTTCCGAAGAGGTCGAGATGCGGCTTCGCCGCGGCCCATCCGATCAGGGCCAGCTCGATGACGGTCATGGTCCACGCCCGGTCGGCGCGGAAGCGCGCCGCACTCGGTGCAAGGCGCTAGGTCGTCATGGTAACCGGTCGGTTAACGGCGTTTTCCGCAAGGCGCCGCCGTCGCCGCAGCGCAACAGCGGAGGGCCGCCTGCGGGGAGGGCGCGTGCTGCGACCGCGATCGAGCGGATCAGTCCGCGGCGCGCACGCTCCGCCCTTCAGGCCGTGCCGCCGACCGCCCGGTCGCGCCCGGCGCCCATGCCGGCGAGCCCCGCCGCGGCGATGATCGTCGCGAACAGGGCGGCGGGGAGGACCCAGCCGTCGGTGGCCTCGTGGGCGAGGCCGAAGCCGAGGGGGCCGAGGGAGGCGAAGACGTAGCCGATCCCCTGCGCCATCGCCGAGAGGGCGCCGGCCGAGGCGGCGTCGCGGGTGCGCAGGACGAGGAGGCTGAGGCCGAGCCCGAAGCAGCCGCCGATGCCGAGGCCCAGCAGCCCGGATGCGGGGAACCGCAGAGCTTCGGGGCCGAAGGCGAGGACGAGGAAGCCGCAGAGCGTCGCGGCCAGCACCGCGAGGATCCAGCCGCGCTGGTCGCGCACGCGCGCGGCGAGCATCGCCACCACCAGCGCGCCCGGCGCCTGGTGCAGGGTCACCACCGAGGCGACGAGCCCGGCATCCAGCGCCGAGAGCCCGCGCCCCTGCAGGATCGCCGGGAGCCAGCCGAACAGCACGTAGGCCAGCGAGGATTGCAGGCCCATGAAGGCGGTGACCTGCCAGGCCAGCGGATCGCGCAGGAGCGAGCCCGGGGCGGCGGCCGCCGCGCGCTCCGGCACGGCGCGGGTCAAGGGCGCCCAGGCGAAGGCGGCGACGAGGGCCGGCACGGCCCAGACGGCGAGCGCCGCCGGCCAGCCGCGGCCGAGCGCCTGCTCGATCGGCACCGCGAAGCCGGCGCCGGCGGCGGCGCCGAGGCAGAGGGTCATGGTGTAGAGCCCGGTCATCGCCCCGGCGCGACCGGGGAAGTCGCGCTTGACCACCGCCGGCAGCAGCACGTTGGCGAGCCCGATGCCGAAGGCGGCGACCGCCGTGCCGGAAAACAGCGACGCGAAGCCGCCGAGACCGCGCAGGGACAGGCCGGCCGCGACCACGACGATGCCGAGGAGCACGCCGCGGTCGGCGCCGAGCCGGCGCAGGACGAGCGGCGTCAGCGCGCAGGCGAGGCCGAGGCAGAGGACGGGCAGCGTGGTCAGCACCGCGGCGCCGGCCGCCGAGAGCCCCGTCGCCTCGCGGATCGACGAGAGCAGCGGCCCGACGGTGCTCAAGGCCGGACGCAGGTTGAACGCCACCGCCATCAGCCCGCAGGTCAGCAGCAGGGGCGGGACGGGCCGCGACGGCCTCACGCGAGCCGCCGGGCCCGGAGGGCGCCCGCGAGGCAGGCGGCGAGCATCGCCGCGAAGGGCCAGTCGCCGACCCGGCCGTAGAGGGTCCCGCCGAGGATGCGGACGGGGAGGTCGGCGTCGAGCACCGCCTCCTGCTCGATCGGTAGCTGCGCGACGACGCGCCCGTGCGCGTCGATCACCGCGGAGATCCCGGTGTTGGCGTCGCGCACCAGCGGCAGGCCCTCCTCGACGGCGCGCAGGCGCGCCTGGGCCAGATGCTGGCGCGGGCCCGGCGTGTCGCCGAACCACGCGTCGTTGGTGACGTTCAGGATCAAGCCCGGGGGCCGGTCGGCGCCGGCGGCCCCCGCCGGCAGGATCGCGCCGGGGAAGATCGCTTCGTAGCAGATCGTCGCCGCCACCGGCGGCAGTCCGGGCACGTCGAGGATGCGCTGGCCGGCCAGCGTGCCGGCGGAGAAGCCGCCCGGCACCGCCACGAACTGGCGCAGGCCCAAAGCCCGCAAGGCCGCGTCGAGGGGGGCCGGCAGGTACTCGCCGAACGGCACGAGGTGGACCTTGTCGTAGCTGTCGACGATGCGACCGCCGGGCTCGATCGCCATGATCGCGTTGAAGTAGCGCAGGCGCTCGCCGGGCAGCGGCTCCTCGGCGCGGGCCGCGCCGGTGATCAGGTGCTGGCTCGGCGCCAGCCCGGCGCCGACCTGCGCCATCGCGGCCGGGTCGCGCTGGATCAGGAACGGAAACGCCGATTCCGGCCAGAGGATGTGGGTCGGCGCCGCGCCGCCGTCCTCCGGCGGGCGCCGGGTCAGCTCGACGTAGCGATCGACGATGTCCTGCCGGTTCTCGGGGCGGAACTTCGCGTCCTGCGGCAGGTTCGGCTGCACCAGCCGCAGGCGCACCCCCGCCACGACCGGGTCGGCCTCGGGATCGACGCGCTCGGCGCCGTAGAGCGCCATCGCGGCCAGCACGATCGCGGCGGCGGCGCTCGGGCCGAAGCGGCTGCGCGGATGCGAGCCGGTGGCCAGCGTCGCCGGCGCCGCGCAGACGAGGATCGCGAGCACCGTCAGGCCGTAGAGTCCGACGAGCGAGGCCGACTGCATCAGCCAGAGGTTCTGCCCGACCGCCATGCCGAGCGTGTTCCAGGGGAAGCCGGTGAAGACGTGCCCGCGCACCCATTCGGCGCCGGCCACCCCGAAGGCGAGGCCGGCGATGCGCCCCGGGCCGCGGACCCAGAGCAGGCCGGCGACGGCAAAGCCCGCCGCGTAGAACAGCCCGAGCGCCAGGGGCAGGCCGAGGACGCCGAGCGGCAGCGCCCACAGGAAGACGTCGGCCTCGACGAGGAAGGCCGAACCGAGCCACCACAGCCCAGCGAACAGGTAGCCGAAGCCCCAGGCCCAGCCGATCAGCGCGCAGGGCCAGAGCCGGGCGGGCCGCGTGCTGCGCGAGCCGGCCGCCCCGTCCACCAGCCAGATCGCGACGGCCAGCGACACGACGAGCGCCGGCAGGAACCCGAAGGGCGGCATCGCCAGGGCGCCGAAGCTGCCGGCGAGAAAGCTCGCGCCCAGCCGGCGCCAGCCGCGCAGGAGCATGACGCCGCCCGCCAGGCGCGCGACCGCGCCGCCCGGCGACGCGGCCGCCGGCGGCGCTTCGGAGGCGGGCGTCACGGGGCGGGCGTCTCGATCGCGTTGGCG